>JAKPUV010000452.1 GCA_029554925.1 Candidatus Hydrogenedentota bacterium
TGTGGTTGCCGAAAAACCCTGACTGTCCACGCCGGCGGTCCGCCGCCGGCGACACCTCTCAAAGACTGCGGGTCAGCCCGCGAGCACCGCCGCGATGCTGGCACAGATCCGGTCCATGTTGGACGGCGTCATGCCCGCGACGTTGATGCGGCCGGAGCCGACGATGTACAGCGCGTCTTTTTCGCGCAGCGCGGTCACCTGGTCCTTCGTCAGGCCGGAGAAGGAGAACATGCCCTTCTGGCGGGTGATGAAGGAGAAGTCCCGGTCCACGCCCTTCGCCTTGAGCGTCTCCACAAAAAGCTGGCGCATGCCGTTGATGCGGCCGCACATCTCCACCAGTTCCGACTCCCACAGGGCGCGAAGCTCCGCGTCGTTGAGGATGGTGGACACGACAAGCCCGCCGTGGGCCGGCGGGTTGGAGTAGTTCGTGCGGACGGCCTTCTCCATCTGGCTGAAGGCGCGGGCCGCCGTGTCGGCGCTGCCGCCCACGAGAATCAGCCCGCCGCAGCGCTCGCGGTAGAGTCCGAAGTTCTTCGAGAACGACGTGCAGATGAGCAGTTCCGGCAGCGCCTCCGTGAGCGTGCGCACGCCGAAGGCGTCCCGCTCCAGGCCGTCGCCGAAGCCCTGGTACGCGAAGTCCACCAGGGGCAGCCAGCCGCGCCGCGCGGCGATCTCCGCAATGGTTTTCCAATGCCCCGGCTCCGGGTCGAGACCGCTGGGGTTGTGGCAGCACGCGTGCAGCAGCACGACGTCCTCGGCCGGAACGGCCTCCAGGGCGGCGAAGAACGCGTCCGCCGCCAGCCCCTTCGTCGCCGCGTCGTAGTAGGCGTAGGACTTCACGGCGTGGCCCGCCGCCTGGAAAACCGCCGGGTGGTTCGCCCAGGTCGGGTCGCTCATCCACACCGTGCGCGCGCCGTAGCCGCGCGTGAGGAAATCCGCCGCCACGCGCAGGGCCGCCGTGCCGCCGGGGGTGTGGGCCGCGCGCGCCCGCCCGCCCAGGGCCGCCGCG
>JAKPUV010000456.1 GCA_029554925.1 Candidatus Hydrogenedentota bacterium
TCGGCCGCCCCCTCCTCCCATTCCCACATCCAGACGGGGTCGAGGTGCGCGTTGCATAGCAGATGAAGGCGTTTCATGGGGATTTCCTTGTGTGCGGGAACCAGGGGGACAGCGCCCCGGACGGGCGGCGGGTATTATACCCCGAACAGCCGAAAAGGGGCCGAAGCGTGCAAGAATCCGCACCCGCGCAAACACGTCATTGCGAAGGCGCGCAGCGCCTGAAGCAATCTCGTGCCCGCCAGCGCCGCACCCAAGTGCGTCATTGCGAGCCCCTGACCGCCGCAGACGGGGATTCTACACATGAAGTTGTGTATACGAGAGTTCTTTCCTCTTCACCCCGGAGGGGTGAGGGAGATTAGCCGGTGGTTGAGCGCAGCGACACCACCGGGAACGGGTGTCGCCTCTCCCCTCTGAGGCACCCCGGCAGGGGTGCGGGACTCCGGGGCCAACGAGAGCCGACGCGTCCTGAACCCCTGCCGGGGTTCTTCAAAAGGGGAGGAGGGCCTGCTGTCCGGTGGTATCGCTGCGCTCAACCACCGGCTAATGTCCCTCACCCCTCCGGGGTGAAGAGAAAACGACCGCCATGGTCTGTCTCGCATTCATCACTTCATGCACAGAATCCCCGCCCACGGCGGTCGGGGGCTGCCAATGAAAGCACGCTGGCGAGGCCTCCCGCACGTAGACGCGCCATCTTGGCGCGTTCTTTGGGCCAACGAAAACCCCAAGAACGCGCCAAGATGGCGCGTCTACGTTTCCGGTCCGCCCGCAGCCGTCATCGCGAAGGAGCGCAGCGACTGCGGCGATCTCATTCCCGCCACGGCTCCGGCCCGCGCCCGTGTTCTCCGGCGTTCCAACGGGTGGGCCGCGCGGCCCGCAATGGTGTACCATAGGGCGGTCCTGCGGCGGGACGGGCCGCGCAACAGAAGTCCGGGACGGCCGCCGCGCCGTCCCCCGGCAGGTGGTAAGGCAATCGTGTTCATTTTCATCCGACGACCGGTGCTGCGCGCGCTGTGCGCGCTTTTCCTGATGCTCCTTCCCGCGGCGGTAGCGGCGGGGCAGGACCCCAACCCGCCGACCCTGCGCTCGACGCAGGGGGCGTGGCCCATCCGGCGGCAGTGGACGCCCGCGGAGACGCGGCACTACGCGAAGTGGTGGGAGCATCTCTACCTCATGAAGACCACGGGCGACCCGGAGCAGCGCCAGGCCAAGCTGGAGCGGCTGCTGACGGACCCGGCGATGAACCTGCTGCAGGATCCGGCGTTCCTGGGCGAGGGCGGCAACCCGCAGCTTCCGGGCGACGTGATCCGGGCGATGCATTACCTGATGGACTGCGGGAAGTTCACGGCGTTCATGCCGGCCTACTACGCCTACCGGCGCGCCCTGCCGTGGATGACTGCGGTGGTGACGTCGGGCGAGGGCGACATCCGCACCTCGCCGTTCAACATCCCCATCAACAGCGTGAACAGCTTCGCGTACCCGTCCGTGGGGGCGTTCTTCCGCGAGGCCGTGGGCTGCTTCATCTCGGGCAACTACCGCGTGCCGCTGGACGGCAAGAACGCCCACCTGACCGACACGGTGCCCGTGGCGGTGACGCGCGAGTTCCTGCTGCCGGGCTGCGTGAACTATGTGGACGGCCACTGTCTCATGCTGGCGCAGGTCTCGGAGTACGGCGAGCTGCGCTTCCTGAACTGCAGCACGACGACCTCGCGGGACATCTTCTCGTACAACGGCATGAACGTGGTGACGGGGATCACGCCGCGCGGCAGCGGGTCCACCGAGTGGGAGGGCTGCTTCCAGGGGCTGCGCGTGCTGCGGTACCCGCTGGCCGTGACCGACGCCTCCGGGCGCGTCACCTCGGTGCGCCGCCGCACGGACGAGGAGATGCGGGAGTTCGGCTTCTCCACGGAGCAGTATGAGATCGTCGGCGAGATCACGCGGACCCACACCATCGCCATGGGCAGGCTCAAGGCGCAGAGCTTCCACGACTTCGTGCGCCTGCGCATGAAGTCCGTGGACCGCATCGCGCCGATGCCGTTCATGGAGTCCTATGTGGACGAGGTGCTGGAGGCCTACCTCGGCCGGGTCTCCTTCGTGGACGACGCGTGGCGCGACGTGCGCGCCCACGGCCCCATTGTCTATCCGGAGGAGCTGCCCAAGGAGAACATCTTCCAGGCCCTGGGCCGCTGGGAGACCTGGAGCTCGCCGTCGTCCGACGTGGACCGCCGCAACAAGTACTTCTACCTCGCCGACTGGATGGAGTACGCCATCCGCCTCTACGGCATTGACCCCGGCTTCGTGGACCTCGCGGGGCTGGAGAAATACGCCGTCCAGACCCAGTCCGGCCTGGCGAAGGCCATGATCGCCGAGAAGAACCGCCTCTTCGCGGAGCACGCGCTGGAGTACACCACGTCCAAGGGCGACAAAGTCCGCCTGACGCTCCTCGACATCGAGGCGCGGCTCTACGACCTGTCCTTCGACCCGAACCACCCGCCCGAACTGCGCTGGGGCGCGCCGGCCGGCAGCGCGGAACGGGCGAACGCCCCGGACCGGCCCACGCCGGTGCCCAAGGGCGGCAGCGTGTCCATGGAGGACGCCTACCGCTGGCAGTACTTCTACCGCACCCTGTGCGAGCGGGAGACCGGAATGAGCTGCCTGCGCGGCATGTTTGTAAAGGGATTCCCCGTCCGCGACAAACTCGACAAACAGGTGGGCAAGTGGGTGGACGACGCGCCGCCCGCGGCCGCCCCCTGAACCCGCCGAGGACCTTAAGCCGATGACGAGACCGCTCTTCCCGCGGGCCCTGGCCCGCGCCGCCTGGATGTTGCTGGCGCTGTTCCCCGCGGCGGCCCTCGCCGCCGACCCGAACCCTCCGACGCTGGACTCCACGCGCGGCGCGTGGCCCATCCGCCGCCAGTGGACGCGGGAGGAGGTGCGCCACCACGCGGAATGGATCACGCGCATCTACGAGGCCAAGACCGCGGGCACCCGCGAGCAGCGGCTCGCCCGCATCGAGCGCGTGCTCACCGACCCGGAGATGAACCTCCTGCTCGACCCGGAATTCGCCGGCGACGGCTGCAACCCCCAGATGGAGGCCCCCGCCCTCCGCGCCATGCACGGCATCCTCGACTGCGCCAAGCTCACCGTGGCCCTGGGCACCTACTACGCCTACCGCCGCGCGCTCCCCTGGATGGCCAGCGGCGTCCGCTCCGGCGACGGCACCGACATCCGCACCGCCGCCTTCACCGTGCCCGCCGGCGTCACCAGCTGCCTCGACTACGACACGCCCGAAAACTTCCTGCGCGACACCCTCGTGGGCACCTGCACCGGCAACTTCCGCGTGGAGCCGGGCCGCGAGCGCTCCGGGCTCTCCGACACCGTCCCCGTCGCCCTCACCCGCGAGCACCTGCTCCCCGGATGCCTCTACTACCTCGACGGCCACGTGCTGGTCCTTGCCAAGATCAACCCGCGCGGCGAGACCCTCTTCCTCGACGCCACCACCTCGCCCACCCGCGACATCTACGCGTTCAACGGCCTCAACGCCGTCACCGGCCTCACCACCGCCGGGGGCGGGGACTTCGCGGGCTGCTTCCGCGGGTTCCGCGCCCACCGCTGGCCCCTCGCCGTGACCGACGACAAAGGCCGCGTCACCGGCGTCCGCCGCCGCACGGACGCCGAGATGGCCGAGTTCGGCTACTCCCTGGAGCAGTACGAGAAGCTGGACGAGCTGAAGCGCACCGGGAAGATCCTGGTGGACGGCGCAGAAGCCGGCAGTTTCCACCAGTTCCTCCGCCTGCGCCTGCGCACGGCGGACCGCTTCCGCCTGCGCGCCGACCTGCAGGCCTTCGCGGAGGAGGTCGCCGCCCGCCTCCGCGAGCGCGAACAGCGCGTCCAGGAGGCCCGCCGCGACGTCGCCGAAAACGGACCCGTCGCCTTCCCCGAGGGCAGCGCCGCCGCCAACGTCTACACCGCCCACGGCCGCTGGGGGCGCCTCGCCACGGCCCTCGAGGACGCCGAGCTGCGCGGCCGCTACTTCGAGCTCGCCGAGCACCTCAACAACGCCGTCGCCTGGTTCGAGGCGCACCCGGGGGACTTCGACCTCGACGGGCTCAACGCCGACGCCGTCTGGACCGCCGCCGACCTCGCCGACGCCCTCCTCCGCGCCAAGACGGAGATCTTCGCGGGCGCGGCGTTCGAGTACGCCAACTCCGCCGGACAGCCCGTGCGGCTGACCCTGCTCGACGTCGAGGCGCGGCTCTACGACCTCTCCTTCGACCCCAACCACCCGCCCGAGCTGCGCTGGGGCGCGCCCGCCGGCGGCGACGAGGCCCGCACCGCGGACGCCGGCCACCCCACGCCCCTGCCCCGCGGCGGCGCCGTGCCCGTGGACGAGGCCTACCGGCGCGAGGCCTACTACCGCTCGCTCTACCGCTGG
Organism: Candidatus Hydrogenedentota bacterium; assembly: GCA_029554925.1. Lineage (GTDB taxonomy): Bacteria > Hydrogenedentota > Hydrogenedentia > Hydrogenedentales > CAITNO01 > JAAYBR01. Next base: position 4,433 of record JAKPUV010000456.1, read on the forward strand.
GAACCCGAGGAAAGCCCCCTGCGCGGCATGTTCACCGAGGGATTCCCCCGCCGCGACCGCCTCGACGCCGACCTCGCCCAGAAATGGTTCGGCGTCCCCTCGCCCCCCCTCGTCCCCAGCGGCGGCCGCGCCGCCTGGCTGGCGGAAAACGGCGGGTGACCGTTTCCTTCCGGGGAAGAACGCGGCAAAACTCCGGCCGCGCCGCTACTCGCCGATGTCGGTGTTCCAGTAGGCGAGGTCCACGAAGCTCTGCCAGGTGATCAGCTCGGCGGGGGGGATGCGCGTGCCGAAGCGCGGCAGCCAGCGCGGCTCGGCGGGGCGGCGCAGCAGGGGCATGCCCGCCTCCTCCGGCGTGCGGTTGCGCTTCTTCAGGTTGCAGGCCATGCAGGCGAGCACGAGATTGGTCCACGTGTCGCGGCCGCCCCGCGACCGGGGCACGACGTGGTCAATGGTCAGCTCGGCGCGGGCGAAGCGCCGCCCGCAGTACTGGCACACGTGGCGGTCGCGCACGAAGATGTTGCGCCGCGACAGCCGCACCTCCGGGCGCACGCAGTCGTTGAAGTCCGTGAGCACGATGACCTCGGGGTGGCGGATGCGCAGGGAGGGCGTGTGGACGTAGTGCCGGTCCGGCAGCGACTCGCCGAACTGCGACAGGGCGCACCAGGAGGGAAAGTCGTAGAGGGAGTAGTCGGAGGGGTGGACCACCCGCGCGTGGCCCTGGAACAGGAGCAGCAGGGCGCGCCGCAGCGGCGCCACGTTGACCGCCACCCATGACCTGTTCAGCACAAGCACCTGCGCGTCCATCATCGGCTGCAATCCCGGACCGGAACGGTCCCCGGTTTGCCTGCCGACTATACGCCGCCCCCCCGGCGGAAATCAAAAGCGCCGTGGTCCGGTCACTGCGGCGTCCCGTCCAGCCACGGCTTGGGCCGGTAGGCGCCGCCGTGGCCCTGCCGCCCCGCCTGCCGGTTTCCCGCGCCGCCCCCCGGTGCGGCCCGTGTTTCCGGGCGCGTCCGGCGTTTGACATGCCGGCGGGGGACGTGGTCTGATCATGCGGGCCCTGAGCAACCAGAGAAGGCGGAGATCCGTGACCGAAGCCCCCGGGGAACACCCCATCGTTCTGGCCACCGTGGTGGCGAGGTACTCGCACACCGCGTTCGGACAGCGCTGCATCGAGGCCAACATGGGCCTGCTCCGCCCGCGCTGCCGGTGTTTTGAGTTCACGCCGGACGACTCCCCCGCCGAAATGGCGGAGGCGATTCTGGCATGCAATCCCGGCGTGGTCGGCCTGGGGGCCTACATCTGGAACGCCGACACGATCCGCCGGCTGGCCCGCCTGCTGAAACGGCTGCGCCCGGCGCTGTGGGTGGTGGTGGGCGGACCCGAGACCTGGTCGGGCTCGGCGGCGGCGGACTACGCGGCGGACTACCTCGTGCGCGGCGAGGGCGAGGCGGCCTTTCCGACCCTGTGCGTGAAGCTGCTCAAGAACGCCCCGCCGCAGGGGCGGATGATCACGCCGCCGCCGTGCGACCTGAACACGCTGGCCCTTCCCCACGCCGCCAGCACGGACGAGGACATCGCCCACCGGGTGCTGTACGTGGAGACGTCGCGGGGGTGCCTGGGCCGGTGCGCCTTCTGTGTGTCCGCGCGGGAGCACAAGATGCGCTTCTTCCCGCTGCCGCCGTTCTTCGCGGCGATGACCGCGCTCCTCGCGCGGGGCGCGCGGCGCTTCAAGTTTGTGGACCGCACGTTCAACGCGCGGGCGGACCGCTTCCACGCCGTGCTGGAGTTCTTCCTGGAGCGGTGGCAGCCGGGCATGGAGCTGCACCTGGAGCTGCACCCCGAGCTGCTGTCGGACGCCATGGTGGAGATGCTCGCCCGGTTCCCGAGGAACGGGCTGCACCTCGAGGTGGGCGTGCAGAGCCTGACCCCCGCCACTCTCGACGCCGTCCAGCGCCCCCAGAGCCCCGACCGGGCGCTGACGGTCCTGCACACCCTGCGCAAGAGCACCGGGGCCCGGGTGCATGCGGACCTCATCGCCGGGCTGCCCGGCGAGGGGCTGGCCGCCTTCGCCGCCGGGTTTGACCGGCTGATCTCCACGGGCATCCCGGAAATCCAGGTGGGCATTCTCAAGCGCCTGCCCGGGTCGCCGATGGACCAGACCCCGCCGGAGGGGGCGCTGTTCTCCACGGAGCCCCCCTATGAGGTGCTCCAGACAAAGGAACTCTCCTTTTTCACCCTTCAGCGGCTGAAGCGGTTCTCCCGCCACTTTGACCGGTACTTCAACTGCGGGGCCTTTCCGCGCGCCATGGAACTAGTCTTCGCAACGAAGGCCTCCGCCTTTGAGGCGTTTCTGCTCCTCAGCGCGGAGACCTGGGAGGCGACCGGCAAGAGCTGGGGGCTTTCCATCGAGACCCGCGCCGCCTGCCTGCAGCGGTATCTCGAGGCGCACACCTCCCAGGACGCCGAGGACATCGCCCGGGTGATCGCGGACGACATTGCGCGCCGTCCCCGCGGCGTGTCCGGGGCGGACGTCTGACCCCCATTCCCGCCCGCCGGTAATCTCTTGACAAATCCGCGCACCTGTAACACTTCCCAAGATTGCCGGTACTGTGCCCAGATGTTTGCCCGGTTCCAAAGGGAGGGGAATTCGGACAAGCCGATTCAAAACAAGGAGTTACAGGACCGTTATGAGCATTACCGTGGAAGCCCACACCGGCGGGAACGAGGCGGCAAAGCGGCTGGAATACGAAATCTACCTGGAGGAGGGGTACATCGAGGCAAACGAGTTCGGCGTGGTCCTGGAAAATGAAAACTACCCGGACTTCATCCATTTTGTGGCCAGCGAGAACGGCGTGCCCGTGGGGTCGCTGCGCCTGGTCACCGACCCGCGGCCCCGGCATGAGGGCATCTTCCGTCTGGCCTCCTTCACCCATTTCGGCATCGAGGACTGGGCGCGCGACCTGCTCGCCCGGGCCGACCTCGCCTCCGTGGTGGAGGTGGGCACCATGGTGATCCGGCCGGGGCACCGGGGCGGCAAGGCCTACGCCGCGCTCTTCACCAAGGCCCTCGAGTTCTCCATCATGAGCGGTCTCCGGTACGCCGTGAGCACCGTGGACGCCGGGTTCCACGACCGGCTGCTGCGCCGGGGCATCCCCATGCGGCGCATGGGCGAGCCGGAGTTCTACATGGGCTCCGAGACCATTCCCGTGATGGTGGACATCCGGGAACTGGCGCAGCGGGTGGTCGCGGAGCAGGCGGCCGCCGCCGCGGGCGGCCGGGCCCTGGCCTCCTGACGCGGATGCATTCCGAGGCCTTCTTCCAGAGGCGGCTTGAACGCCTGCAAAAGCGCCACGGGGACACCTTCAACGGCCTCTCGTGGGAGGCTTGCACGCTGGACGACGCGCCCCTCCCCGAAATCTGCGCCCTCATCTCCGGCGCGTGGGAGCGCGCCTACGGGCGGCGCGTCCGCATCGCCTACACCCCCTCCCTGCTGCGCCTCGCCCGCGCCTTCAGCGGCGCGCCCGGCCTGGTCACGCTGGCGCGGCGCGACGGCCGGGTGCACGCCGTGGCCCTCGGGCTGCCCGTGGCGGCGGACCTGCCGCCGGACGCCGGGGACGTCACCATCACCACGGGCTTCTGCACGTCGGCGGAATACGAGAACTCCGGCCTGGTGGACGCCCTGCTGCTGCACCACGGGCTGAACTCCCTGCTGGCGGGGCACGCCTTCAGCCTGTACTGGCGGGCGGGCGGCGCGCCCGAGGCCGACCGCAACGCCCCCACGGCGCTGCGCGCCGCCACGGTGCCGCTGTACGCCAAGGCCCTCGACTGCGCCAAGGCCGCGCGCCTCGGCGGGCTCTCGCTCCTCCAGGGGCTGGGGCTCCGCTGGATGACCTGGCTGCACCGGCCGGGCCGCGTGCCGCCCGCCGGGCTCGCCGTGGCCCCGCTGGACGCGGGGGACATGGACGAGGCCGCGGCCTTTCTGGAGCGGCACCAGCCGGGCACCGGCCTGCGGCGGCGATTCCACCCGGAGCGCCTCGCGGCGTATGCGGGCTGGAACGAGGACGGCGTCCGGGGCGCGGCCTGGGCCGTGCGCCGCAACGGCCGCCTCGCCGGGGTCGTGTACGGCTATGTGAACCCCGTGGGCGGCGGCGACGCCTATCTCGCCGTGGACGGGGCCGTCTTCGCCCCCGAACTGGACCCCGCCGCCGTGGCGGCGGCGCTGTCGGCCGTGGAGGCCGCCGCGCGCGGCCGTCTTGGCTGCTTCGCCGTGATGGCGCCCGCCAGCGCGTGCCGCGCCCCCCTCCAGCGCATGGGTTACCTCGCCGTGCGCACCTACCGCGTCGGCGCGATGGACTTCGGCGCCTCCGTCCCCGTGACGCCCGCCGCCGTGGCGGGCCTGCTGCTGGAGCTGCGCTGACCCGCGGGGGCGTTGCTTTTCCCCGGGGCCTGTGCTAGGCTACCCCATGTCACGGCGCGCGCCGTGTTTTCGGGGCCGGTCAAGGGATGCGCGCTTCGGCGCGGTCCGGAAAACGGAGGTCGGAAATGTCCAGAAGCAATGCTGTCCGCCTGTGTGTCCTGGCGCTGGCGGGTCTCGGGTGCGTGGCCGCCTGCGGCGCGGCGCACGCCGT
>JAKPUV010000457.1 GCA_029554925.1 Candidatus Hydrogenedentota bacterium
CGATCCATTCCTCAGGCGGCTGCAACGGGATGTGGGGCTGGCGGGCCGCCACCCACAGGAAAAACGGGTTCGGGTTCGCCGCGCGCGCGCGGATGAACCGTCCCGCGAACGCGAAGGTCTCGTCGTCCGTGGGGTCGGTCATCTCCTCGCCCTCGGCGAAACCGTAATCACGGGGCGGGCCCAGGTGCGACTTGCCGCAGAACGCGGTGTCGTATCCCGCGCGCGCCAGCAGATGGGCGATGGTGGGGAGGCTCCCCTGCTCCACCACTTTCTCGCGGAACCCGCCGCCGTCCAGGGCGATGGCGCCGTGCTGCTGGGGAAAGAGGCCCGTCAGCAGGCTGGCCCGGCTCGCCGCGCAGATCGGCGTCGCGGCATAGGCGCGGTCGAAGACAATGCCCTCCCGGGCCAGACGGTCGAGGGTGGGCGTCTTGACCGCGGGGGTGTTATGGCCAACGGCCCGGTGGCAGTGGTCGTCGCTCAGCACGACGACGAAATTGGGCCGGCGGGGCTTGTTTGCCGTTTGGGGTGTGGCCGTTCCGGGCGCGGCCAGCATCAGGCCGCCCAGGAGCGCCGTCCGCAGAAACTCACCCCGTGTGCACCGGTTTCCAGGCATCTCGAAGCCCTCATTGACAGAAAACGACCTGGGCGGAAACGCCCGCAGCCATTCTATCCGCCCCTGACCGCCCTTTCCCCGTCCACCCCGTCCACAAAGTCCATCCCGTCCACGGCGGAGCGGGACGCGAGGGGAAAGTTAAAAAGAAATGGAGGCGGCACCCGGATTTGAACCGGGGTATAAAGGCTTTGCAGGCCTCTGCCTTACCACTTGGCTATGCCGCCCCGATGGCTGAATTGTAGGGGAAAACCCCGGTTGGTGTCAAGGCGCGCCCCGGTTCACGCTCTGCGCCGCCGCGCGCCGAGGGCGGCGAGGGCGAGGGCCAGCCCCGCCAGGGCCGCGGCGGAGGCTGCGGGCGTGGGCGGGCGCGGATTCACGGTGATCACGGCCGCCGGGCTGTCCTCCGTCGCCGGACTGTCGTCCGACACCCGGCACACATATTCCCCCTCGTCCATGAGCTGGGCGTAGGCAATGTTGTACACCGGACCGATGGCGCCGGGCACGGGGTCGCCGTCCTTGAGCCACTGGTAGGTGACGTTGCCGTAGGGATGCAGCGCCGTGACGCGCAGGCTGATGGAATTCCCCTCCATCAGGGTCGCGCTGGCGGGGGTGGGGCCGGTCAGGTTGATCCGGCCCGTGTTTGTCTCCACCAGGGCGCGCATCACGTTGGTGGGCGTCCAGTCATTCCAGTTTCCGGCATTGCCGGCGGTCCCGCCGTAGACGCCGCCCGCGTCCTCCGCACCGTTCCAGTCATTGGGCTCCTGGTCCTGCCATTGGACCCACCACGGCGGAACCACGGCGCCGGAGGCGTAGGTGCCGTTGTAGAAGTTGGCGCCGTTCTCGGCCCACACCCAGCGCCCCTCCTGGGCAATGTCGTTGGCCCCGGTGTAGAGGCTGCCGAGGACGCCAAAAGTGTGCTGGATCCAGGTGTTTTCCGCCTCGTCGTTGATGGTCGTCAGGTAGCCGCCCCACTGCCCGGCAAGGGTGTTGGCCTCGGCCCAGGTCATGGGCGGCGTGACCTTGTAGTAGTGGCCGTTGGCCGGGTTGCGGATCCAGTCGGTGCCGCGGTCGCCGAAGCCGTTGCCGGGGGTCAGATACATCTCGTAGATGCCCTTGCGGGTCTGGCTGGCGCTCTCCCAGCCCAGCCAGGCCACGGCGCCGCCGCCGGCCTCGTAGAAGTCCATGCGGACGGGGTAGGGGGTGCCCGCCGTGAGCGGGGTCGAGGTGGTGCCCGTGTAGGTGGTGGGGCCGTGGTCGTTCCACTGGTTCACCAGCAGCTCGCCGTTCACCCAGAGCCGCACGCCGTCGTCCGTGCGCACCAGGAAGTCGTAGACCTCCGTGAACTGCGGCGTGACAAACCCGGTCCAGCACATGGAGAAGTCGTTATCCCCCAGGTCCGGGTGCGGGATGCCGTTGCCCCAGTCAAAGGTGACCTGGGGGTCTATGCGGACGGCGCGCAGGTTCGTCAGGAACTTCGTGGCGAAATACTCCCCGTAGAGCCCGCCCGTGCCGTCGCACATGCGGTCGTTGGTGCAGCCTGGCGCGGGCCCGCGAGGCGGCGCGGCGGTCCTCCTGCCAGAACAACCTCAAGCAGCTGGGGTTGGTGCTGAAGATGTACTCGGGGGAGTCCAAGGGGCAGAAGTTCCCGCCCATGCAGGGGTATCCGAAGTGGGACGGGCTGGCGGATCCGGACCCGAACTGCAACGGGCACTACGACTACCCGGCCATCGGGTTTTCGGGCAACGCCACGTACCCCGAATACCTGACGGACATCAACGTGCTGAACTGCCCGTCCAGCGCGCGCACCGAGGGGGTGAGCAGCATCACCGACGAGATCATCGCCTCGGAGCCCGGCTGCGCGGTTTACAAGGGTGCCCTGGGCCAGACGGACATGAGCTATCTCTATTGGGGCTACCTGCTTGACTTGGTGGACATGGGCGAACTCACCCAGCCGGACGATGTCCGCGACCTCGCCGTGCAGAGCAAGACGCTGCTCGTTCCCGCGCAGATCATCAACATCTACATGAAGATCAACGCGGTCGCGAGCAACTGGGGCCCCGACATGGCGCGCCTGGACGAGGACGTCACCGAGCCCCTGTTCTACCCGAACAAGGGCAACGGCCGCGGCAACACCATTTACCGCCTGAAAGAGGGCATTGAGCGCTTCCTGATCACGGACATCAACAACCCCGGCGCCAGCTCCGCGGCGCAGAGCACGATCATCGTGATGTCCGACATGCTCTCCAACACCGGCGCCGACGC
>JAKPUV010000462.1 GCA_029554925.1 Candidatus Hydrogenedentota bacterium
AGCGGCGGCACGCGCAGGGACAGCACGTTGAGCCGGTAGAACAGGTCGGCGCGGAACGCGCCCCCGGCGGCCATCCGGCGGAGGTCGCGGTGGGTGGCGGCGATGATGCGCGTGGTCACGGGGCGGGTTTTCATGGTGCGCATGGGCCGCACGGCGCCCTCCTCAAGCACGCGCAGGAGCTGGGCCTGCACCTCCGGGGGCAGCTCGGCGATCTCGTCGAGGAAGAGGGTGCCGCCGTTGGCCTCCTCGAAGGCGCCCCGGGCGTCGCCCACCGTGCCGGTGTACGCGCCCTTGACATGGCCGAAGAGCCGGTCCTCGACGAAGGTCGGGTTGCCGCCGAGGACGGCGCAGTTGACGGCGACGAAGGCCCCCGCGCGCCCGCTGGTGACGTGGAGGGCGCGCGCCATGACCTCCTTGCCGGAGCCGGTGGGCCCGGTGATGAGCACGGGCTCCGGGATGGGCCCCATGCGCCCGATCTGGAGGCGCAGGGCGGTGACGGCGCGGCTCGACCCCAGGGGATACAGCGCGTCGGGCGAGTCGCGGTAGCGCGCCACGGCCGCCTCGAGTTCGGGGGTCTGTGGCGCAAGACCGGCCAGGTAGTGAAACGCCTTCATGTTCAGGTCGTCGTCCCCAAAGAAATAGAAACGGCGGTTTGCCGCAGCCACGAGGTCGCGGCAGAACCGGTGCAGTTCGGAGCGCGAAGTGCGCTTACGCGCCGTCTCCGCGGCCTCTGCGGCCACCTGAGCCAGAAACGTGCCCCGTTCGGTGTCGGCGGCGTCCACGCCCGCCAGCACCGCGTCGGTGTCCGTGCCCGCATGGGGGAAAAGGAGCCCCCCGCGCTTTTCCACCGGGCCGCGCAGGGACTCCACCTCGGGGTGTTCCGCGCCGAAATACCACCGCACCCGGGCGCGGTCGGCCACCTCCTTCAGGCCCGCCAATGCCGCCTCGATGGGGGAGTCCGCGCCGATGCCGCACAGGTGCAGCGTCCCCGTAAAGCCCTCATCGCGGAGCCGTTCGAGCGCCGAGGGCAGATGGTGATGACTGGTGATGCGGATCTCAGCGTCGGGATGGCGCAGCAGCACCGCCGCCACGGCGCAGGCGCCATCCACCCCGTTCGTTGTCAAGGCGAGCGGACGTTCCCGGGACTCCTTCTTGCTCATGGGGAAACCTTTCAAAAGTTGAAGGCACCCCACAAGTTTTGACGACCGGGCCGGGGGAATGCAACTGGGCGTGGGCAGGGGCAATAATAGGCGCCTTCTGTCGCCCGCCTTGCCTAGTGCCAGAGCCGCAAGGGGATACACCGCGACCCAAACGCGGGTGCCGGGGGCGGGGGTATTTCCCGTCGCGCGGCGGCACAGGATTGGCACGGGGGATGCTTAAGCAGAGGTTGTCCCAAACCCCGAACCAACGCGTCTT
>JAKPUV010000475.1 GCA_029554925.1 Candidatus Hydrogenedentota bacterium
CGCGCCTCCTTTCGGTACACTGACGGTCCGGCCATGAAGGCCGCAACATGGAGGCGTTTCCCGTGAAAAAACAGTCGGTTGGTCAGATCGGGGTGTGCAGTTGGTCGCTTCAGGCGGCGGGGCCGGTGGCGCTGGCGGAGAAGGTGAACGCCCTCGGGCTGAAGAAGGTGCAGATGGGCCTGACACCGCACCGGGACGACCCCGGCGCGCTGGACGGGGTGCAGGAGATCCTCGTCGCGGCGGGGATTGAGATTGTGTCGGGAATGTACTCGACCGTCGGCGAGGACTACACGACCCCGGCCACGATCCGCGAGACGGGCGGCGTGGTGCCGGACGCGCACTGGGAGGAGAACCTGCGGTTGGCGCGGGTGACCGCCGCGACGGCGGGGAAGATGGGCCTGACCTGCGTGAACGCCCATGCGGGCTTCCTGCCCCACGACCCGGCGGACCCGACCTTTGAGAAGCTCTGCGGGCGCGTGGTGACGCTGGCGGAGATCTTCGGGGAGCACGGCGTGACGCTGCTCATGGAGACGGGGCAGGAGTCGGCGGAGACGCTGCTGGCCTTCCTCGCCGAGATGCACGGGCGCGGCGCGAAGAACATCGCCGTGAACTTCGACCCGGCGAACATGATCCTCTACGACATGGACGACCCGATTGACGCGCTGCGCGCGCTGGTGCCGCATGTGCGCCAGGTCCACGTCAAGGACGCCAAGCGCACAAAGGTCAAGGGCGACTGGGGCGAAGAGGTGGTCGTCGGCACCGGCGAGGTGGACTGGGTGGCCTTTGTGCGCATCCTCGCCGAGGCGGACTTCGAGGGCGGCTACATCTTCGAGCGCGAGGCCGGCAGCGATCGCGTCGGCGACATCGCCAAAGGCATCATCGCCCTCACCGCGGCCATCGCCGAGGTGAACGGATAGTCCGATCCTCCCCTACCGCTCGATACCGGCGGGCTTTCGTCCAATGACCCTTGTCCATGCTGGGCGATCGAGGGACTGGAGGTCGCGGCGCGGGTTTTTCCAGGCCTTGGCTGCGGCGTTGCGGACCAGGGCGCGCACCTTCGTGTAATCCGGGTCGGTGCGCCCGGTGTAGACCCTCGTTCCGCACGCACCGCTGAGGGGGGCCGTGAGGAAGCGGCTGCGCTCGGGGCGTTCCAGGTCAATCCAGTCCGTCCGGGTGATCTTCTCCGTCTCGTGGCATTCCGCGCAGCGGCGTTCATGGACGCCGCGCAGGGCGGCGGCGAGGGCCTTGTCCTGGGCGGGGTCGTAGGCCGGGCGCGCGGGGCGCTTGTTCACGAAGCGGTCGTGATAGGGCGCGTTGGCGTCTATCCACATGGCCAGCCGGAGGCGCTCGTCGCCGGACAGGCCGGCCTTCCCTTTGTGCGTGGCGTCGTCGAGGGCGGTGAACAGTCTGCTTTTTCGCGCGCCGTAGGCGAGGGGCGGCGTGATGCTGGCGTCCTGCGCCCGCGCGGGGGACAACGACACCAGTCCGTTCGTGATGATGGTCTCGAAGGCCCGGTTGTATCCGTAGCCGGGGATTTCATCATCGTGGGACGTGAGGCCGCCGGAGAAGTCCAGCCCGCCCGCCGGGCTGAGGCCGTCGTGGCACCGGACGCAGTGCGCGTCGAACACGGGCTGGATGTCGCGCAGGAAACTCACGGGCCGGTCCCCCCAGGGCGCGGGGAGCATTTCGGAGGGGGCCGCCGCCAGGGCCGCGCCGGAGCGCACGGGCGGCAGCACCTGCGAGCCCGCGCGGGTCTCGTGGCAGCCCACGCATCCGCGCAGTTCCCCGGGCTGGAAACTGAGGAACGAGCGCATGCGGCGCAGTTCCAGGCGATTCTCGTCGAGGAGCTGGAAGTACACCGCCGTGTCGGCGGGCACGCGGAAGTGCGCGCTGCCGTCGGGCTGCACGGGCACGTCGCCGAGGATGCGGACGGGGGTCCAGTTGGTGAGATTCTTCCACTCCGCGCCCGGGCCGCCGTAGCGGTGGTCCTCGCCGTAGCGCTGGCCGCCGTGCGTGTTGTCATAGGGCCAGCCGACGGGCTCGGCGACGCGGAGGTAGCGCACGTCCTCCGGGGCGATCCCCTCGCTGCCCTGGGCGACGTTTTTGATGTGGCATTCCGCGTACTCTTTTTCCGTGTTTACCTGCGCCGGCAGCACGGTGGGCAAAGGACGCGGCCGCAGGGGGACGGGGTCAAAGCACGACAGCGCGGGGTCGCGGTAGATCAGCTCCTTGTTTCCGTAAACATCCACGATGTACAGGCCGTATCCGGTGGGCTCGCCCGGCTTGTCGCTGCCGCTGAACGCGGCGAGGAAGGTCTGTTCCGAGAGCGCCCAGGGGGTGCTGTAGAAGCCGGCCGGGTCGTCGGTGCCGCCCTCGGGCACGGGCACGCCGTCCATGCCGCCCTCCGGCGGCATGAGGTGCGGGCTGACGATGCCGATGCCCTGCGGCTCGTTCACGCCGCGGCCGTGGTCCACGATGACCAGCGGGCCGACGGGGAGGGTGTGGTGGCCCGCCGCGATGGCGACGAGTGTGGTGCTTCCCGGGATGGAGCGCGCGTCCTCGATGGCCCAGGGGTTGGGGAAATGCTGCTTGAAGAGCGCGTCGGCCCCGGTGCCGTCGGGGCGGACGATCCAGACGGACTGGATGAGAGCCCAGCTCCGCTCGTGGTACTCCCAGCGGGTGTAGGCGATGAGGCCGTTGTCGAGGGTGTTGGGCAGGTAGTCCCCGTCCTTGTTGGCGCTCATGCGGCGGATGCCGCTTCCGTCGGGGCGCATGACGTAAAGGTTGCAGCTCGTCTCGTCCTTGTCGTACTCGTTGCACTGGAGCGACGTGCCGCAGCGCTCGGAGACGAAGACGATGTCGCCGTTCGGGGCGTAGGCGGGGTCCAGGTCGCTCCACTCGCCGAAGCTGAGCTGGCGGAGGAGGTTGTTGCGGAGGCCCAGCTCAAACAGGTGGATGGGCTCCTCCTCGCGGCGGAGGCGGTAGCTCTGCGTGCGGTCCAGCCAGCCCTCCGGCGGTTCGGCGCTCCGCGCGCGGGCGTAGCCGAAGACCACCCGGTCCCCCCCGAACCACAGGTCCATGCCGTGGACATGGCCCGGCCCCAGCGCGCCGTTAAGCAGGTTTTGGAGACCCGCGACGGGCTGGTCCGGTTCGTCGGCGGGCGGCTCGGCCAGGGCCGCGAAGAGCGCGGCGCCGTCCGTGGACGGCTCCAGCACGCACAAGTCCCCGCCGGGGCGTGACACCCAGGGCATGTGGTTGAGGCAAACGTCGGGATAGGCCTCCTGCGTGTGCCGCTTGATGAAGATCATGCGGTCGAAGTCGAGTAGCGGGTCGGCCAGCACAAGTCCCCGCACGGCCCAGCGGGTTTCCAGATAAAGGGCGCGCAGGGTGTCGGCCGGGGCGTCTGCGGGCAGCGCGGCCAGCCGCGCTTCCAGCGCGTCGAGACGCCGCAGGCGCTCGG
>JAKPUV010000503.1 GCA_029554925.1 Candidatus Hydrogenedentota bacterium
GTCCCGCAGCCCCTGCCGTTCAACGCCGCCGATCAGCTTGTGGGTGGCCGCGTTGGGCGAGGGCGCGCGCAGGGACCCGGTGAAGATGGGGAAGCTGCGGTACTGGCCCTTGGGCTTCTCCGCCGGGGGCGCTTCCGCGGCTTCGGCGGCGGGTGCCTGCGCCTCCGCCGGGGCGGCCGCATCAGGCTGCCGGGGCTCCGTCACCTCCGCCTCCGGTTTGCTGTCTTCCGCCGCCGGCGTTTCCTGCGGGGGCAGCGCGGCGATGGTGGCCGTTTCAGGGGCCTCCTCGGCGGGGGTCTGAGCGGCGGGGAGTTCCGCCGGGGCCGCCTCCACGACTTCGATGCCGTCCTCCGCCGGAACATCCTTGGCGGCTTCGGCGGCAGACGCCTCCTCAGGCGCGGCGCTCTCCGCGGCGACCCGCGGACCCCGGTCCCAAAGCACCGCTTTCTGCTGCCCCTCCTGGGGGGCCATGGCGACGAGCACCGGACCGCAGGCCCGGATCAGCCGCGCGGGAAGTTCCAGCGGTGTGCGGCCCGTTTCCTCAAGGGCTCCGTCCAGCGTCACCACCGCGCCGCCGGTCAGCACCGCCAGCCCGTCCCCGTCCTTCGCCATGTCCGTGACCGGCATCTCCTTCTGCGCGAAGGGTTCGGTCTCGCCCGCCCTGGCCAGAAAGACGCCTGAAGACGTGGCCACGGCAAACACGTTCCCCGAGAGCCACGCCACCGCCTGGGGCTTTCCGGGAAGCGCGCAGGCGCTTTGCCTGCCGGGCTTCTCCGAGAGCGGCATGATGGTCAGGGCGTTCAGTGAGAGCCCCGACCAGGCGACCCAGTTGCCCGCCGTGCCGTTGTCCGACACCGCGATCCGGGCGGGCTGTCCCGCGCCCTGCACAAGGACCTCGGGCACGCCTGAAAGGTCGCCCAGCGGGGCGATCCGGAGGATGCGGTCCCCGAAGGGGTCGGCCAGGAGCAGGAGGTTGTCCCCGGTGACGCAGGCCCCGATGAGGGTCTTGCTGTTGGCGATGGAGGTGTGCGCCGGCGCCGCGCCGGCGACGGGGCACTTCTGCACATACAGGAAACAGGGCATCTCCTGGCCGCGGTCCGCGCCGTACTGGCCCCCCACGCAGGCGGCGAACGGGGCGTCCCCCCCGCGGCTGGCGACCAGGCCCGTGGGTCTCGACACGCCTCCGGGCACGGCCAGGGCGAAGGCCTCGGTGGATTCCCCGGTGGCCGGGTTCACCCGGATCACCCGGCTCCGCGCGTAATCCGCCAGCAGCACCATGCCCGCGGACTCCGCGTCATGGCAGGGGTCGGAAACGGCGTCGCGGTAGACGCCGCCGGGGGTGACGGTCACCCACGGACTCTGCGCAAAGGCCGGACACAGGGCAAGAAGGACGCTTGTCACGATTCCTGCGGCGCGGACTGAATACACCTTTGGAGGCTCCTGTTGGTTTCTAGCGGCGCGGCAAAATCACCCAGAATGCGGCGACCCGCCGTCCCCCTGTGGTTTCCCGCGGGGCGGTTTCCGTCTTCTTCACCTGCTTCGGGGACGGCGTTTCCTTTGCGGGGGCGCGGGGCGCCTCCGGGGGAGTTTTCTCGGGCTCGGGCGTCTTGGGGGCGGCCTCCTCCTCCCGGGCCGGGGCGGCCTCCTCCACCACGACGGTTGTGGAAGGCTTCGGTGCGGGCCGGGCGGGGGTGTCCGCGGCCGGCGGGCTTCCGATTTCCCGGAGTTCTCCGGAGGGCGGCTGCGCGGCGGTGGCAGGGGCGGGCGCGGCGGGGGAGGCATCCATGCCCGGGGGCGGCGCCAGCTCCCGCGTGGAGATGGATGGCTGGGCCAGGGCGAGGGCGCCGGCGGCCACGATGAGCGCCGCGCTAAGCATGGAGGGACTCCGCGAATGTGAGGGTTGCCTCGAGGGACTCGACGGCCTCCGCGCCGCCCATGCGCTGCACGGTGAGCCCGCCGACGGCGTTTGCAAGGCGGGCGCATTTCTCCAGATCCCAGCCCTGCAGGAATCCGTAGAGGAACCCGCCGCAGGAGGCGTCGCCCGCGCCCGTCGTGTCCACCACGGGCACCTTGTGCGCGGGCAGCCGCACCTCGCGGCCCTCCGCGGTGCGGGCGTAGACGCCGTC
>JAKPUV010000504.1 GCA_029554925.1 Candidatus Hydrogenedentota bacterium
GGCGGCGCTTTCCAGGCTTTCGCGGCAGCCCCTGCCCCGCACCACGCAGCAGGGGGACGCCATGGATCCGGGGATGATGCCGAGGGTGCCCTTGCCCGCCGGGGTGGCGCCCTTGCGGTGGACGACGACCCGCTCGCCGCCGTGGGTTTCGATCCAGGCGAAGTTGTGGTGGTTTTCGATGTCCATCACCACGCGCGCGCCGAGGCGCTCCGCGATGGCCCGGTGGATCAGCTCATGGTTGGCCGCCGCGTAGGCGCCCATGAGCTGCATGGCGTCCCAGTATTCGCGGCCCTCCTGCGTGTCCAGTCCCAGCCACGCGAGGCGCGCCATTTCCTCGGGCAGTTCCCGCCGCAGTTTCTTGGCCAGGGCGCTGTAGTGGTTGCACACCTGCGCCCCGGTTCCCCGGCTGCCGCTGTGGGACAGGAGGGCCAGCCGCTTTCCGGGCTCCAGGCCGTTCAGGGGCGCGCCCAGCTCCAGCACGCCAAACTCCACGAAATGGTTGCCGCTCCCGCTGGTGCCGAGCTGCGCCCAGGCCTTGTCCTTGAGCGCGCGGGTCACGGGCGATACGGACCAGTCGCGGTCCATGACGGGATGCTGCCTGCGGTCCTTGAAGGTGGCGCCGACACCGAACCGTGTCTCCGCAGAGAGTGCCTCGCGCAGGCGGGCCCCGTCCTCCTCCAGCAGGGAGAGCGGCAGGTCGAAGGCCGTGAGCTTCATGCGGCAGGCGATGTCCACGCCGACAGCGTAGGGAATGACGGCCTGGCGCGCGGCGAGGACGCCGCCGATGGGCAGGCCGTAGCCGACATGGGCGTCGGGCATGAGCGCGCCCCGCACGGCCACGGGCAGGCGGCAGGCGTCCTCCATCTGGGCGACGGCGTTCGGGTCAATATCCGCGCCCCACTGGCGCCAGGGGGCGGGGGCGCGCTCCGGGCCCGCGGCGTGTTGATGTTTCTTCGCGCTCACGGGAAGTCCTCCCCGGCGGGGTAGTGGACCTCCGCCAGGGCGAGCCCCTGGGGCGGGGCGCAGTGGCCGAGAAAGGGCCCGCCCGCCGCGAGCTGGTCGGCGATGAATGACACGGGGAACCGCCCGCGCGCAATCTCGATCAGCGTGCCGCAGAGATTGCGCACCATCTTGTAGAGGAAGCCGTCGCCGTGGAACTCGATGCGCATGAGATTCGGGGCGTCCGCCGGTCCGCACCATCCGCCAGCCCGCAGCTCCGCCGAGTAGAGGGTGCGG
>JAKPUV010000506.1 GCA_029554925.1 Candidatus Hydrogenedentota bacterium
ATCAACGCGCTCATCGCGCCGCGCCCCCGGCTCAGTCTGAACGGCCGGGAGGACAAGCTGACGCCCCCGCGCGGGGTGGAGCGGGTGCGCGACCGGGTCATGCCGCTCTACGCCGCCGCCGGAAAGGCGGATGACTGCCGCATCGAGCTGTTTGACTGCGCCCACGAGGAGCTGCCCGAAATGCGGCGGCTGATCCTGGACTTTATGGACCGTCATCTCGCACGGCCAACGACCGCCTGCCGTCCCCCGTCACGGCGCGGCGGGCCGGTCCTCCGAGGCGTACAGCCCGACCTTTCCCGGGTCAAAGGGGGTGATGCCCAGCGCCAGCGCGGGGGAGTCCTGCCGAAGCCGGTAGTCGCCGTTGGCGGCGTCCACGAAACCCGGGTCGCCCTCCAGCAGGTTGTTCTCAAACACGATGCCCGGCAGGGCCTTCTCCTCAATGCGGTCCCACTTGCCTCCGGAACAGATGTTGCGCGCGATGCGGATGCCGTGCGGGGCCTTGGGGTCCTCGTCGAGGATGCGGGGCAGCTCGGGATACCGCTCGCTGTAGGGCGGCTTTGTGTAGGCGATGCCGGAGATGGTCCCCCTCTCCTTCGCCTCGGCGATCCACTCGTCGGCGTGGTAGTGCGCCCAGCCCAGCGCCCGCGCGTCCACATGCACCGCCGGGACGCAGTCCACAAAGACATTGTTCTCGATCGCGCAGTCGCGCCCGCCGCCGATGAAGGCCGCCGCCGTCACCCGGACAAAGAGGTTGCCCACGATGTCCGCCGCCGCGAACATGTCGTCCAGGTACACCCCGACACACCCCCTGTTCTCGAAGCCCTGGATGTCGTGGAGATGGTTGCCCCGGATCACGTTGCCGCGCATGGTCCAGTTGCGCCCGGCATAGATGGCCCCCGCGTCGTTGGACTCCAGGCAGACGCGGTGAATCTCGTTGCCCTCGATGAGATGGTCGTTGCCCCCGAAGCCCACGGCCATGTGCGGCGCGTCGTGGATCAGGTTGCGCAGCACCCGGTTGCCCACGCCGTCGATGGAGACGGCGGTTTGGTACATGCGGCTCCAGCGGCCGTAGTCCCAGATGTGGTTGTTCTCCGCCGTGTGCCCGGCGGGGACCAGGGTGGCGCGGTCGCCACCCGAAAGGCTGATGCCGTTGCGCCCCATGCCGTGGATGTCGCAGCCCGCCACCGTGTGCCCCGCGCCGCCCTGCACCGACACCGCGCCGCCGCTGCCGTTGCGGAAAGTGCACCCAGAGACACGCACGCCCTCGCCGCCGGACACGGACACCACGGTGCCGCGGAAGCCCTCGAATACAAGGCCACGCAGGGTGACGTGGGACGCGTCCGCGAACACCGCCGCCGCATCCGCCTTGGACACCATGACATCCCCCTCCCCCGGCGTTTCGGGCGACCAGAAGAAGAGGAGACCCTTCTCGCGGTCCACGAACCACTCGCCGGGGCGGTCCAGCTCGCAGAGCAGGTTGAAGGCGTAGTACCACTGCCCGACGCGGTAGCCGTAGGAGTGGTAAGGCGGGGTCAGTTCAATGGCCTTGGTGTCCGGGAGAATCGCCGCGATCTTCTGCCGCTGGTCGGACCAGTCCCAGAACCAGTACCCGTGCAGCCAGGCGTCCTTTTCCCCCACCCATCCCGCCGGGCGGTCCTCTTCATAATGAAACTTGCCCGTCAGGCTGCCGGGGATGCCGTGGATCT
>JAKPUV010000536.1 GCA_029554925.1 Candidatus Hydrogenedentota bacterium
ATGTCCGACACCCCCCAGTTCATCGCCACGGCGAACAGGGGAAAGAGGGACAGGTAGAGGCCGTAGAGGCCGTTTTCTGCCACCGTCAGCCCGCGTGACAACGCGACGAAGAGCAGAAACGAGAGGACCTTCTGCGCGGCCTCGGCGGACCACAGCATCCCCAGCCGCATCAGCGGGCGGGCGGGGGGCTCCGGTCCGGCCATCAGCGGGCTCCCCGCGCCGTCAAGACGCTGCGCAGGGTGGCGGCGATGATCCGCAGGTCGGCGCCCAGGGACATGCCGCCGATGTAGACCAGATCATAGCGGAGTTTCTGCCGGTAGTCCGTGTCATAGCGGCCGTGCACCTGCGCGAGACCCGTCAATCCGGGCTTGACCACCAGGCGGTGCCGGTACAGGGGCTCCCCTTTTTCAAACTCCGCGGCGAACTCCGGCCGCTCCGGACGCGGCCCGACGAGGCTCATTTCCCCCCGCAGCACGTTCCACAACTGCGGCAGTTCGTCCACCCGGGTGCGCCGCAGCCACCGCCCCGCCCGCGTCACGCGCGGGTCGTCGGCCTCCGCCAGCACGGGCCCCGTCGCCGCCTCGGCGTCCACGCGCATGCTGCGGAACTTCACGAGCCGGAAGGGGGCCCCGCCCAGGCCCAGCCGCTCCTGGAAAAACAGCACCGGCCCGCCCGATTCGAGCCGCACCGCCAGTGCGGCCAGCGCCAGCACCGGCGACAGCAGCACGAGGCCCGCCGCCGCCCCGGCGAGGTCCATCCACCGCTTCACGGCCCGCTGCCAGGGGCGCGTCCCGGCGCCGTTCAGCCGGATCAGCGGAATGCCGCCCAGGCTGAACACGTCCGCCGCGCCGAACAGGGCCAGCCGCAGTCCGGGGCACACCCACACCTCCACCCCCGCCGCGTCGCACGCGGTGATGACCTCGGTGATGTGTCCGTCCTCGAGGCCGCCCGTCTCCATCAGCACCACGTCCGGTGCCTCCCGCGCCAGCCACTCAGCGAAGGCCCCGCCCGGACCGGGCTCCCAGGTGCCCGCGGGGGCCACGAGCGCGGGGGAATGCAGTTCCAGTTCGGCGGCCAGGGCTTTGTGGGCGGGCCCGCTTCCCGCCGTGGCGGCGCGCAGGCGGCATCCCCGCCGCCGCAGCAGCCCCAGCGCCGCCGCGCGCGACGCGCCATACCACAGGGCCATGAGCAGCAGGTCCCCCAGCACCACGGCACGGGAGAACTGCGCGAGGGGCAGGTAGTACAGCTGCACGAGGGCGATGACAAGATACCCCGGAAGGACGCCGAAGACCGCGGCGGCCATGCCGCCGAAAACATGGTCCGCCGCCTGGAGCCGGCGGCGGAGATCATAGAGGCCGAAGGCCTGCGCCGCCGCAAGCCGGCAGGCCAGCAGCACGGGAAACCAGGCCTGAGAGGTCATGAGGTGCTCGGGGGGCGGGGCGCCCCCGTAGCGCAGGAACATGGGCAGAAACACCGCGCCCGCCGCCGCGGCGCAGTCCAGCACGCCAAGGCGGAATCCGAAGCCGGGCGCGTCAAGCCCCCGCGTTGCCGCTGTCTCCCGCGTCATCCCGTTTTCCTTCCGCGTTTTTCCGCCGGCCCTCGGCCCGCCGCAGGGCCAGCACCGAGAGCGTCAGCACGCCGACCGGCAGCGCCAGCAGCGGATAGCGGCGCGCGGGCGACATGCCGTCCACCACCCAGGCCAGGGGCCCCATGGCGGCGGTCACGGCATACAATACCAGCACGGCGCCCCGGTGGCCCAGTCCGAGGGCGAGCAGGCGGTGGTGCAGGTGGGCGCGGTCCGGCTCGAAGAAGCCGCCCCGGCGCGCGCGGGCCAGCCGGCGCGCGAAACTGAGGGCCGTGTCGGCCAGCGGCACGGCCAGGGCGGTCATGGGCGCCGCCAGGGCGATCACCGCCGCGCCCTTCTGCTCCTCGACCAGCGTGGCCGCGCCGATCACCAGCCCCAGGAACAGCGCCCCGGCGTCGCCCATGAAGATGCTCGCCGGGTGGAAGTTGAACAGCAGAAACGCGGCGGTCATGCCGAGCAGGCCCGACATGAGCATCACGGACAGGACCTGGTCGTTGCGCAGGCCCACGGCCAGCAGCGACAGCGCGCAGAGGGCCGTCACCCCGGCGGCCAGGCCGTCCAGCCCGTCCACAAAGTTCACCGCGTTCATCAGGCCCGCGACCCACAGCGAGGCCACGGCCACGGCAAACCAGCCGATGTGCACCACGCCGCCCAGCGGGTCCATCAGCTCGCGCACGCCGAAGCCGAAGAAATACAGCGCGGCGCCCAGCGCAAGCTCCACCGCCAGTTTGAACCATGCGGGCAGGCCGAGCGCGTCGTCCGCCGCGCCCAGCACCACCACCCCCGCGCCCACGGCGGCCAGCGTGTGGAAGGACGGGTGCGCGTAGCCGGGCGCGAGGGCCTGCACCGCCAGCACCCACGCGAGAAACCCGCCGTACAGGGCGAGCCCCCCCAGATAGGGCACGGGGTTCCGGTGGACCTTCCGGGCCTCCGAAGGCGCGTCCAGCATGCCGATCCGCAGGGCCATGCGCCGGAACACCGGCACCAGCGCTGCGGTTACCGCAAAGGCAATGCCCCCCGCGAGCAGATACACCCCCGGACCACCCAGACCGAAAAGGCCGGCCTCCGGGCCGGGCCGGAACGGGCGCAGCGCGCCCAGGGGCGGCGCGCCCAGGCGCAGGGGCCAGTAGGCGAGGCTGAACAGCAGGAACATCCCCGCCGCCGCCGCGCACGAAAGCGCCGCGCGCGCCCCCGGAGAGGGCGCGGAAACGGGGCGGACGGCGCGGCTTGGGGAGTCCGAAGGGCTCATCCCCCCATCATATCACCGCCGCACGGGCGCCGCGCATCTCGCCGCGGCGGCGGGGGTTTCTGCTAGACTTTTGGGGTTTCGGCGGGGCGGACACGCGGACCAAGGGACACGGTGTGGCAATGCAGTATGTTTTTGCGGCGGTTCTCGGGCTGGTCGAGGGTGTGACGGAGTTTCTTCCCGTCAGCAGCACCGGCCACATGATTCTGGTCGAGGACCTGCTCCGTCTGGAGGGAAAGCCCGGCTTCGCCGACGCCTTCATGGTCATGATCCAGCTTCCCGCGATTCTCGCCGTGGTCCTCTACTTTTGGAGGAGGCTCTGGCCCTTCGGCGCGGGGACGGACACCCGCGCGGTCTTCGGGCTGTGGGCGAGGGTGCTCACGGCGTTCCTGCCCGCCGCCGTGCTGGGGTTTCTGCTGGACGACTTCATCGAGGCGCGGCTCTTCAACCCGCCCACGGTGGCCGCCGCGCTGGTTGCCGGAGGGCTGGCCCTTCTGGTGATCGAGCGGCGGAGCATACCCGTCCGGCATGTGGATCCCGCGCTGGTCGGCTTCCGCACCGCCCTGCTCATCGGCTTTTTTCAGTGTCTGGCCATGATTCCCGGCACCTCCCGCTCCGCGGCCACCATCATTGGCGCGATGTTGCTGGGGGTTGGCAGACCCGCGGCGGCGGAGTTCTCGTTTTTTCTGGCCCTGCCCACCATGACCGGCGCCGCCGGGCTGAAACTCCTGGAGAACGGGTTGGCGTTTTCCGCGCGCGAGTGGGGGCTTCTGCTCACCGGCGCCGTTGTGTCGTTTGTCTCCGCCTACGCGGTGGTCGCCGCGTTCATGGCCTACATCCGCCGCCGGAACTTCGTGCCCTTTGCATGGTACCGCATCGCGCTGGGCGGGGCGGTACTGGGCTGGATGTTTTTGGGCTGACCGGAGGGGGGGCTACTCGACCGGGGACATGAGGCGGGCGATCAGCGGGCGGGGCGTGCCGGAGGGCGACTTGACCTGCGTGTCCTCCAGCGAAACGTGGCGGGGGCCGATCTTCTTGACAAGAAAACGCCCCTGAAGGAGGTCCCCCTCGGACACGGTCTGCTCGGAGTCGGGGATGCGGGAGTTGTTCAGGATGAACGAGGCGCTCTTTCCCTCCTCCGCGCTTTTCAGCATGAACTTGTGGTAGGAAAGCTCCCCGTCCACATGATGCCTGAAATTCTGGATGTCCGGGTGCAGGTCCATAAGGGCCACCTGGGCGACCTCCGCCGAAACGGCGTTCATGGCCTTGGACGAGAACGGGACGACGTTGAGCCGGTTTGTGGCGTCCTGGATGAAATAGGCGCGCGCCCGCGCCAGCGTCTCGCCGCTTTCCGGCGTCTGCTCCTCCTTGTCGAAGGCGAGGGCCGTCTGAAGCACCTGCAGGGGCGGATCCTTGCGGGCCAGCATGGCCTCCGCCGGGTTCGTTCGGACCGACACCTTCTGCTGCGCGGGCTTCCTTATCTCGTTGAAGCGCGCCACGACGTAGTTTCCGCTCCAGTACGTCATGAGCAGGGCCGCCACAACCATGCACGCGGCGAGCATCACTTTTCCGGGGCCCACCTTCTCGCGCCGTTTTTTCTTCTTCTTCGAATGGCTCATCCGGATGGAGGGGCTGTCAAACGACGCCAGGGCCACCTCGCGCAGGGCCGGGTCGAGCTGCGGGAGGCTGTCCGGTTTCTTCTTGCCGTTGGGCGCCTTCTCCTTGGAGTCGTGTTTCGCCGCGCTGTCGGGCGCGGGCGACGGCAGGTGCGACTCGGGGACCGTCACCGGACGCGGGGGCGTGTGCTGGGGGCCGGACGCCGCCTGCGGAGGGGTGTGCTGGGGACCGGGGGCGGGTCGGGGGGGCGTCTGGAGCGGTCCGTGGAGGGCCGCCCCCCCAGCGGGCGAAGCCGAAGCCGCGCCCGGCCGCGCCCCGAAGACAAACATCGGGTCTTTTCCCTCCCGCAGCACCTGCAGGATGGGAAAAATGGCCGTGCGGACCTCCGTGGCGTTCTGGAAGCGCCTGTCCCGGTCGGGCTCCACGCAGTGGGAGATGATCGTGTCCATGAGGGGCGGCACGTCCCTGGACATTTCCGACGCGGGCTTTGGGATGCCCGTGGGTCGGTAGCCCGTCAGCAGCTCGTAGAGCACCACCCCCGTGCTGAAGATGTCGGCGCGCTGGTCCACGTCGTGGCTGTCCCGCAGCTGCTCCGGGGACATGTAGTACGGCGTGCCCATGACCGTCGCGATGCTGGTGTACTGCGTGGCCCCCTTGAGCTTCGAGATGCCGAAGTCCATCAGCTTCACCCGCCCGCCCTTGTTCAGCATGATGTTCTCGGGCTTGATGTCCCGGTGCACCGTGAACTGGTGGGCGTATTCCAGGGCCGAGCAGAGCTCGTCCACGATCCGGAGCGCGTCCTGCAGCGGCGGCCGGTCCCCGGGCTTGAGCTGGTCCAGCAGCTCGCGCAGCGACCGGCCTTCAATCAGCTCCATGGAGATGAAGACCGTCTGCTCCACCCGTCCCACGTCGTGGATGCGCACGATGTGCGGGTGCGTCAGTTTGCGCGCGATGCGCGCCTCGTTCAGAAACCGGTCCACCATGGACTTGTCGCTGACGAAACTGGGCAGGAGAATCTTGAGGACGACCGTTTCCTCAAGGATGGTGTCGTGAACCTTGTAGATGCAGCCGACGCCCCCGCGGCCGATGATCTCCAGAACCGCGTACCGCCCGGCGATGACATCCCCCGGCTTGTACAGATGCTCGCCATCCGGAGGCAAACCCGGACGCGTGGCCCCCTGCGAGGACGAAAGGAGCCATGTGTCGCACCGCTCACACCGGATCGCGCTGGGCGGGTTGTCGTATGTGCATTTTGGACATAAAGACACGATAAAAACCCTACTCCACAGCTTGACGCCCCCATTCTAAAGAAAAGACGGCCCCAATACAAGCGCGCGGAGCGGTTTTCTGCGGGATCGGGAGGGAATACGGCATACGGGGTTGACCGCGCGGCGCGGGAACCGTAGGATAAGGCGGGTGCGGCGCGCCGTCCCACGGAAGGAAAGCAATGCCAAAATGGCTGGATGTCTCCCTGAAACTTGTCCCGGGCATGGCGGTCTGGCCCGGGGATCCGCCCTTTGAGAGTGTTCCCGAGGCTTCCATCGGGGACGGCGACTCGTGCAACCTGACCCGCCTGTCGCTCTCCACGCACCTGGGCACCCACCTGGACGCCCCCTGGCACTTCTGTCCGAACGGCCTCCGGGTGGATGAGCTGGACCCTGAGCTGTTCTTCGGGCAGGCGCTGGTGGTGGAGGTGATGGAGGCGGACCTCATCCGGGCGGGCCATCTCCCCGCCGCACCGCTGCCCCCCCGCGTGCTTTTCAAGACACGCAACTCCCTGCGGCCGGAGGACGCCCCTTTCGACACAGATTTCGTCGCCGTGGCCCCGGACGCCGC
>JAKPUV010000539.1 GCA_029554925.1 Candidatus Hydrogenedentota bacterium
CCGGCGTCCGCCCAGGCGGCGGTCGGCCAGTCCCACACGTTCACCGTGGAAACGGCGGGCGGCACGGGCACGCTGTCCTACCAGTGGAAATTTGAGCCGTTGGACGGCGGCAAGGCCGTGCACAATGTCGGCGGAAACACCTCCTCGCTTGAGGTGGCTCCGGTGACCTTGGCCGCGGCGGGCGACTACTGGGTGGAGGTGAGCGACGACCTCACCACGGTTTCCTCGGACCGCGCGACGCTCGAGGTGACCCCGACCCCGCTGCCCGCGGGCGGCGCGGCGGTTGCGGGCGTCGCGGTTGCGCTGGCTGCGGCGGGACTGGCGGCGTTGCGGAGAAGGCGCGCGTAAGAGAGCCGTCGGACCGGTCGGACAGGTCAGACATGTCCGACCGGTCCGACAGGCGTTGCCGAGTGTTACGGCGCGCGGTCCGGTGCAGGTTTGGGGACCGCCGTCTTTGCCAGCACAAACTTCAGAGCGCGGTCGGCGGCGGCGTAGTTGGTCTCATGGCCGCCTTCAAGCTGCCGAATCAGCAGCACGTCCCGACCAATAGAGATCAGCTTTTTCGCGAGACGTATTGCGCTGTGTGGGGGCGTCACCTCGTCCTTGTTCCCCACGGTCAGGGCGACGGGCATTGTCAGGCGGTCCGCGTTCAGTTCCGCGCTGCGCTTCCGGTATTCCTCCGGCTTCGCCGCCTTGTCGCCGCCGAAGGAGGCGCTGATGGCGTCCTGGAACCCCTCATACTCCACATGGTTCGCCACCGGGTTCATGGCGACCACGCCGTCCACCAGGTCCGGGTGAAGCACGGCGAAGGTGAGGGCGGCGCTCGCCCCCATGGACCCGCCCGCCAGCACCACCCGCGCGGGCTGGTGCTGTTTCCGGTATTCCCCGAGAATCTGCACCAAGTCCGCCTCGGCGGCTGGGCCCATCCAGGAGGTTTTGGCCCGGTAGTCGGGCGAGAGCACCGCCATGCCGTGGCGGTCCGCGGCGTCGCGCACGGCGCGACACTCGTCGCGCGGGTTTTCGATGAACTGCCACCGGTCCGACCCGTGGCCGTGCAGCGCGATGATCACCCCGAGCCCCTCCGGTCCCTCTGCCCCCGGCGGCAGCCGGAGGACGTAGCGCTGCTCGCTCCCGTCAAAGGCGGCGGTGAACGCGATGTCCGCTGGCGGCGCGGAGAGCAGGATTAGGGCCGAAACGGCCAGGGCCAGCGGGGACATGCTCACGCCCGCGCTTCGATGCGGGCGGCAATCACCCGCCGCAGTTCGGCGTGGACCGCCTCCGGGGTGATGCGCTTCAGGCACTGGTTGTCCGCGCAGAAGGAGAAGCGGAAGTTGGAGACGTTGAAGCACGGGCTGCACGCGAGCCGTTCGTAAAAGATGACGTTGCGGGGGCTGAGGGGGGCGTACAGCAGCGGGGTCTCGGGGCCGAAGAAGACCAGGATGTCCATGTCCGTCATGGCGGCGAAATGCGCCGGACCGCTGTCGCTGCCCACGATCACATCGCACAGGGAGAGGAGGGCAAGCAGTTCGTGGAAGGTGAGTTTTCCCGCCAGATTGACCACCCTTTCCGGGTCCAGGGCCGCGCAGAAGGCTTCGGCGGCCTCCGCCTCGCCGGGCAGCCCGGCCACGAGAATCTGCACGCCGGGAAACTCGGCAAGCGTGCGCGCGGCGACTTCCCGGTAGTTTTCCGGCGGCCACTGGCGCACCGGCAGCTCGTCGTGGAACTTGGGGTTGAGCACCACCCGCACGGGCGGCGCGGGCAGGGACCGGGCGAAGGGCGTGTCGAGGAGACCGCGCACCCGGGCCTCTTCCGCAGGATCGGGCACATACCGGGGCACCCGGTACTCCCGGACATACGCGGGCACGGCCGCCTTGAGCATGGGCAACTGGTCCGGGTCGGTGAACACCGCCTCCGCGAGGATGGCGTACCCTTCCGCGGCGGACAGGTAGGGGTTGTGCAGCACGCGGTGGGTGAGCAGGTCGCCCCGGAAGGTGCCCTCGCTCGCGTGCCGGTGGAGGCCCACCCGCACCGGCGCGCCCGTCAGGAAGGCGAGAATCGCCGTGATTCGGGCGAAGAACTCCAGGTCCACCGTGGCGTCAATCCGCAGTCGTCGGCACGCCGCCACCATCCGGACCGTGTCGAGGACAAATGGAAAGAACCCCGTGTCCCGGATCGTCAGCACGTTTTCCCGGGGTACCAGGTCCAGAATGTCAACAATGTCGCGGTTCTTCGCGAACACGCAGACAAAGACATTCTCCCGGCCCAGGCGCTCCGCCGTGTTGGCGATGGCGGGGGCCGCGAGCAGCGTGGCGCCCTGCTCCGCCGGCTTGAGAAAC
>JAKPUV010000540.1 GCA_029554925.1 Candidatus Hydrogenedentota bacterium
GAACTTGTTCCGCGCCAGCAGCGTCGTCTCGCGCAGCCACGGCGCCGCCGTGTCGTCCTGCGCCAGCGCGGCGTCGAGGTCCGGCGCCGGGGCGAAGAGCCCGCTGCGCCAGTCGAGCCACATGTCGTGGAAGAGGGCGACCAGGTCGCGGCCGCAGTGCCGGGGCGAGGGGCCCTCGGCGCGCGCCGCCAGCTCCAGGTAGCGCTCGCGCAGGCGGTGGCGCGTGCGGCGGAGGATCTCGCGGTCGAACAGGAACCGCGCCACACACAGGCGGTCGAAGAGCAGCCCGGCGCTTTCCGCGGACACGCGGCCGTCGCGGCACAGATGGGCCTCCCACCGGTGCATCCACTCGCGCAGGCGGCGCGCCACCGCGCTGCGCGGCTCGCGCCGCAGGTTTTCCAGCGACCCCTGGACCACCTGGTCGCGCCGGAGCGCCGGGGCCAGCTCCGTGTTGAACCCGCGCGGGTCGTCCGACCACAGCAGCAGCTCCGCCGTCCGCGCGTCGTAGAGGTAGGACCGGTGCAGGTCCGTCGCCAGCAGGTAGTCCACGTTCGGCCCGCTCGTCTCCTCCAGCAGGGCGCGTGTGGCCGGGCAGAAGTCCAGCCCCCGCTCCACCGCCACGCCCGGCGGGTCGAGCACCCCCGGCGGCAGGAAGTGCGCCGCCACGATGCACTGGCCGTCCCCCCGCAGCAGGCACGGCCACGACGACATGGCCTCGGCCGCCGGCCGCGGCGAGAAGGGGATGGGCTGGTCCCAGCCCAGCAGCCCCAGCAGCCGCACCGCGAACTGCTGCTGCCCCCCGCGCGCGGCGTCGGCGAGCTGGTCCCGCCAGGAGGCGCACAACTGCGCGATGTCCGCCGTCTTCTCTCTCATGGTACCCCGTGCTCCTTCTTCACGTTGTGACCCGCGGCCTCCACATGCCGCCACAGCAGATCCTCCCGGCGACCCAACAGGTCGGTCCCCTCCCGGAGAAAGGCCGCCGTCTCCGCGTCCCCCGCGCGCAGGGCGGCCAGAAAGGCCTCCGCCGTCATGAACCCCACCGCGATGTCCGGATCCCGCAGCGCGGGCCGCCGCGCGTCCCGGTGCACCGCCAGCGCGCGGTCGCGCCCCGCCGAAAGCAGGCACAGCCGCACCGACGGGTCGGAGGCCGCCGCCGCCCGCAGCCGCAGCGCGGGCCCCGCCGCCTTCAGCACCAGCGCGCGCAGTTCGGCGAACAGCGGCGAATCCTGGTTCACCTGGTAATAGGCCCGGTTGCCCTCGGTCCGGCGGAAGAGCAGCCCCGCCGCCGTCAGGCGCTCGAGTTCGCGCTGCACCGCGCGCAGCGGGAGCCCCGTCGCCGCCTCCAACTGCCGTTGATAGAAGGAGGGGGAGGGGTCGGGCAGGAGGGCTTCCAGCATGGCCACGCGCGCCCCGGACGCGATGATCAGTCCGAGGTCATAGCGCGGCTCATGATGACAACCATTTGTAGTTGGCATACTCATGAAATGGTCAGTTATTTGCGCCTGTTAGGTCTAAATGCGATCCTTTCTCCGGCAAAACATGCCATAAATCCGAATCAATATATACAACTTGTAGTCAAAAAGCAAGCAAAATGTGCGGGGACGCGCCCTGAAATCAGACCGGGGGACGGTTCCTGCACACCCCGGCCCCCCGGCGGCCGATGACACCACCGGGGCAAGCCTGTCTGGCCGGTCTGACGGGCCGGCGGCAGGGATCCGGCAGTCGGCTGCGCATTGCCGGAACATTGGGGTCGGCGGGAGGCGCCGTCTTTTCCCCGGCCCCGCCGGGCGTGGTACACTTCCCGCCTGTGAACGGCGGGAAGAGGCCCTCTCTTGGATTGTTTCCTCTCAGATGCCGGGGCGGCTGTTTTCTGGCAGGCCCTTGGCGCGGCGGGCGCGCTCATTTTCTACGGGCGCTTCTACCTCCAGTGGTATGTCTCGGAGCGGCGCGGCCGCAGCGTGATCCCGGTGGCCTTCTGGTACCTCAGCGGCGCGGGGTCCCTGATTCTCCTGCTCTACGGCGTGTTCTACCTCAAGTCGCCCGTCGGCGCGCTGAGCCACTGCTTTAACAGCGTGATCTACGCGCGGAACCTGGTGCACATCTGGCGGGAGAAGGGGGTGCTGACGCGGCGGCTGAACTGGGGGTTCCAGGGCGGGGTGCTGCTGTTTGTGGCGGTGGGGACGGCGATGGTGGCCCATGTGTGGCTGCACCGCTACCAGTCGCAGGCGGGGCTGCCGCCCCGCGAGATCGCCCGGGCGTGGGCGTGGGTGGCCGTGGGCGTGGCGGGCCAGGGGCTGTTCGCCCTGCGCTTCCTGATCCAGTGGGCGGCCACGGAGGCCCGGCGGAAGAGCGTGGTGCCCGCGGTCTTCTGGCACATCAGCCTGGCGGCGACGCTGCTGCTGCTGGCGTCGCACCTCCAGCAGCGGGAGTGGCTGTACGCGCTGGGGCTCCTGAGCACGGCCCCGGTCTACGCGCGGAACATCTATTTCACGCACCGGGGCCGCGCGCCGCGGACGGGGGACTGAGCCCCGAAACGGGAAAATCTTGATTCCCCCCGGACGGCTTGTGTATGCTAATTGCGGTGTCAATTGGAAGGCGCGGGACGCCCCGCGCCCTTCTTCAGGCCTGTCATTTCCGCAAAAACCGCCCGGACAGGGCGGAGTTGCATCCTCCCGCAGGGATATGAGGGCGGCGCGGGCGTGTTGGCACCGGAACCCGGAACCTCTCACGACAGGAGAAAAGAAGCCATGCCCCAAGTTCCAATGCGTCAGATTCTGGATGAGGCCGCCAAGGGCGGGTACGGCGTTGGCGCGTTCAACGTCAACAACATGGAGCAGATCCAGGCGATCATGGAGGCGGCGAACGAGACGAACAGCCCCGTGATCATCCAGGCGAGCTGCGGCGCCCTGAAGTACAGCAAGATGATCTACCTGAAGAAGCTCATGGAGGCGGCCGCCGAAGAGTACCCGCACATCCCGCTGGCGGTCCACCTGGACCACGGCCGCGACATGGAGACCTGCCTGGAGGCCATCGCGCTCGGCTTCACCTCCGTCATGATTGACGGCTCGCTGCTGGCCGACGGCAAGACCGTGGCGACCTACGAGCAGAACGTCGAGATCACGAAGCGCGTGGTCGAGATCGCCCACATGTTCGGCGTGACGGTCGAGGGCGAGCTGGGCGCGCTGGGCGGGATCGAGGACGGCCACGGCGCCGGCCTCTCCGACGACCAGCTCCAGGACCACCTCACGAAGCCGGAGCAGGCCGAGGAGTTCGTCGCGCTCACGGGCGTGGACGCGCTGGCCGTCTCCATCGGCACCAGCCACGGCGCCTTCAAGTCCACGGTCAAGGACGCGGACGGCAACGTGCTGCCCCCGACGCTGGCGATGGACCGCATCCGCGAGATCCACAAGCGCATGCCGAACTGCCACATGGTCATGCACGGCTCCTCGTCGGTCCCGAAGTCGCTGGTGGACATCATCAACCAGTACGGCGGGAACATGCCCGGCACGGCCGGCATCCCGGTCGAGAAGATCCGCGAGGGCATCGACCACGGCGTGCGCAAGGTCAACGTGGACACGGACAGCCGCCTGGCCATGACCGGCGCGATCCGCAAGGTCTTCGTCGAGACCCCCGGCAAGTTCGACCCGCGCGACTACCTGAAGCCCGCCCGCGAGGCGGCCAAGCAGGTCTATCTTGACCGCATGGTGGCCTTCGGCCAGGCGGGGCACGCCGGCGACTACAAGCCCATGTCCCTCGAGGCCGCGAAGAAGCTGTACAAGAAGTAAGCCCCCAGCCACAGGCATTCCCACGGGCGGCCCCTCCATCGCGGGGCGGGCCGCCCGTTTCTCCAAGACACGGACATTTCAGGAAAACGGCCCCCGTCCGGGGGCAACACGAGAAAGGATCGGCGCCATGTGCGGAATCGTAGGGTACATCGGGGACAAGAGCCCGGTTGAAGTCATCATGACCGGCCTGCACCGGCTTGAATACCGGGGGTACGACTCCTCCGGCGTCGCCGTCGTCGGCGAGAACGGCCTCGACTGCGTGAAGAGCGTGGGCAAGCTGAAGATCATGGACCAGAAGCTCGAGGAGCACCCGCTGAAGGGCAACCTCGGCATCGGCCACACCCGCTGGGCCACCCACGGCGTGCCGAGCGAGGCCAACTCCCACCCGCACTTCAACGGCGCCAAGACCATCGCCGTCGTCCACAACGGCATCATCGAGAACTACTACGAGCTGCGCGAGCAGCTCCAGGCCGCGGGCGTCGTCTTCCGCAGCCAGACGGACACCGAGGTCATCGCGCACCTGGTGGACAAGTACTACGAGGGCGACCTCTTCGCGGCGGTCAAGCGCGCGCTGAAGGACTGCGAGGGCGCCTACGCCATCGGCGTCATCTGCCAGGACAACCCGGACGTGCTCGTGGCCGCGCGCCACGGCAGCCCGCTCATCGTGGGCCTCGGCGACAACGAGGGCTACATCGGGTCCGACGTGCCCGCGATCATGAAGTACACCCGCAACGTCATGTACATCGAGAACGGCCACGTGTGCGAGATCACCCGCGCGGGCGTGAAGATCGAGGACGTGGACGGCAACCCGGTCTCGATGGAGGTCAAGACCGTCGAGTGGGACGACGCGGCCGCCGAGAAGGAGGGCTACCCCCACTTCATGCTCAAGGAGATCCACCAGCAGGGCGCCGTGCTGCGCAACACGCTGGCCGGCCGCATTGACGAGCACTCCGACTCCGTGCGCCTGACGGACATGAACATCGCCCCCGAGGAGCTCAAGGCCTGCGGCAAGATCTTCATCGTGGCCTGCGGCACCGCCTGGCACGCCGGCATGGTCGGCAAGTTCCTCATCGAGAAGTTCGCCAAGGTCCCCGTCGAGCTCGACCTCGCGTCCGAGTTCCGCTACCGCGACCCGATCATCCCGCCGAACAGCATCATGATCCCCGTGTCGCAGTCCGGCGAGACCGCCGACACCCTGGAGGCCATCCGCATCGCCAAGAGCCGCGGCGCCAAGGTCGCGTCCATCGTCAACGCCGTCGGGTCCTCCGTGGCCCGCGAGTCCCACGGCGTGGTCTACCAGCAGGCCGGCCCCGAGATCGGCGTCGCCTCCACCAAGGCCTACACCTCCCAGTGCATGTGCTTCGCCCTGTTCACCATCTGGCTCGGCCAGGTGCGCGGCACCCTGGACAAGGACCAGGTCGCCATGATGATCCGCGAGCTGCGCGCGGTTCCGGACAAGGTGGACGCCATCCTGAAGAACCAGGACAAGGTGAAGGAGCTTGCGAACCGGCCCGAGTACCGCGACGCCGTCGGCGCCTTCTTCCTCGGCCGCAACTACAACTTCCCGTCCGCCCTCGAGGGCGCGCTCAAGCTCAAGGAGATCTCCTACATCCACGCCGAGGGCTACGCCGCCGGCGAGATGAAGCACGGCCCCATCGCCCTGGTCACGAACACCTTCCCCGTGGTCTGCGTCGCCGTGAAGGGCGAGACCTACGAGAAGATGGTCTCCAACATCCAGGAGATCAAGGCGCGCGCCGGCCTCATCATCAGCGTGGCCACCGAGGGCGACGAGAGCATCCAGGCCCACAGCAACGACGTCATCTACATCCCCGAGTGCTACGAGCCCTACAGCCCCATCCTGGTGGCCGTGCCGCTCCAGCTCCTCGCCTACCACATCTCGGCCAACCTCGGCCGCGACGTGGACCAGCCCCGCAACCTCGCCAAGAGCGTGACCGTGGAGTAACCGGTTCTCCCCTGCGCGCGGAAAACGCGCGCGGACTCCATACACGACGCGCCGGAGCGGCCCCCCCGCCCCGGCGCGTCCGCGTTAACAGCCCGCCCCTCAGGCGTCACACCGCCCCCGTGCCGGGGAAGCGCCTATTTACATGGATGCACAGGATGCACAGGATAGGATGAGGACGAGGCCGGCGAGACGCCTGCGGGACGAAGAAAGGCCGCTCCCCGTACCGCCAGTGTCCCGCTGGCCTCGTCTTCTTTGTGCCCTTGGTGCCTTCGTGGTAAACACATCCTTCCAGGAGGTGCCTCTACCGTCTCCCCGCCACCAGTACCCCCCCCAGCGATTGCTGGACATCGTAGGAGAGAAGATGAAATCAACTATAATGATTGCTCGAATAGCGGTTCCTTCCCTTTTGTTCTATCCATGGGTGGCGTATTCGCTTGCAAGAGTTGTTCATTTCACCTCGACAACGCCGAGAATCAGGGCTTCGGAGGTGGTGATCATGCGCCGCCTTCCGGAAGTTCGCGCCCGGC
>JAKPUV010000544.1 GCA_029554925.1 Candidatus Hydrogenedentota bacterium
GACGGCGGCGGGCTGGCAGGCGCGGCAACTGGCGGACAACCTGGCGGAGCAGCGGCCGGGCATGGGGCTGGCGGTGCGGGTGGCCGACCTGAACGGCGACGGGCGCAACGAGGTGCTGCTGGGCACGGGGCAGGAGGGGGGCGGCACGGCTTTTTTCCACCTGCTGGAGACGGACGGCCAGACGGTCACGCGGAGGCTGTCCTGCCGCCCGGAGGAGATCAACCGGAGCAGTTTCACGCACAACATCGCCCTGCACGACCTCGACGGCGACGGCGTGCTGGAGGCGGTGTCGGCCTACTGCGGGTACGGCGAGGTGATCCGGTACGATTTCGACGCCGCGCTGGCGTCCGTCACCCCGCGCAAGATCCACCACCTGTCCGGGTCGGGCGAGGAGTCCCTCATCGCCGACGTGGACAACGACGGGCGGGTGGAATACCTGACCTCCAACGGGTTCCGCGCGGGCAAGGCCCGGCTGGAAATCTTCGAGTTTGACGACGCCGGGGAGCTGGCCCCCGCTCCGCGGGTGACGCTGGATGGTCCCGACGGCGCGCCCGCCTTCTATGTGTCCCTCATTACCGGGGACCTGGACAACGACGGGCGTACCGAGCTGGTGGCGGGGTGGAAGCGGGAGCAGACGGTGAACCGCGCGACGCTCACCGCGTACCGGGTGGGGGAGACGGCGGAGGTGCTGGCGGTCCTCGACCGGGAGACGGAGGACCTGGACATGGCCTATTTCGAGAAGATGATGGCCGTGGCCGACGCCGACAACGACGGGAGGAACGAGCTGGTCGTCGGCACCCGCGGCGACGCGGCGTCGGAGAACATCACCAGCGGGCGGCTGGGCCGCGTGTACCGCTACGCCCTGTCGGGCGGCGCGGTGGAGAAGACCCTGCTGGCCGATTTTGCGCCCGAAGAGGCCGAGTCGCTGTGGCTGGCCGTGGGCGACGCCGACAACGACGGGAAGAACGAGATCGTCCTCGCCACCGGCGCGGGCGACCGCACCCAACCGGGCCGATCGCAGGTGTTTCTGCTGCGCAAGCCCTGAGGCGGGGGAACGCGGCGCACGCTCACGCCCCGGCGGATGAGGGCCCCCGTCCCCGCAGTGCCCGGGCGAGGGCGCCCGCGTTCTCGAAGACCCGGTCGGGCCGGTGGGGCGCGCCGTCCAGGTGCTCGGGGCGGGTCTCGCCGCTGAGGAGGAGGATGCCCGTCATGCCCGCGAGGCGGG
>JAKPUV010000545.1 GCA_029554925.1 Candidatus Hydrogenedentota bacterium
CCTTCGGCGGCCGGGGCCCCTGGAAGAGATGGCCCGACTCCCGGCCGGTCACGGCGGCCGGCCGTCCCTACGGCGAGGACCTCCCCCAAGAGCGGGCGATCGGCGGCGTCTGCCCCACCCATCCGGGCTGGCGTGCCGAGCGCCTCCGCCATATCGACACGCTCCTGAAGCGACTCGGACCCCACGCCGACGGCATCTGGCTGGATTTTATCCGTTACCCCGGCCTCTGGGAAAGGACCGGCGCCGCCGCCTACTATCCCGACACCTGCTACTGCCCGCGCTGCCGCCGTCTGTTCTTGGAACACCTTGCCGCCACGGGCAAGCGACCCGCCGTATCCCTCACGGCGATGGAGGCCCCGGCCGCCGCGGCCTGGATCCGCAAACATCGTGCCCGGGAATGGCGACAGTGGAAGCAGGAACAGATCCTGTCTTTTGTCCGGGAGGTCCGGAAGCTCCGGGACGAACGGACCGGAGGCGGGGCGCCGCCGCACGGCAAGACGGCGACTGGCGCTGGTGCCGCCGTGGATTCCGGCGGGGCTGCGATCGTGGCCGGACAGGATGAAGCCGCCGCCCGGACGGCGACCGGCGCGGAAAGATCCTCCGGGCGCCCCTTCCTCCTCGGGGCCTTTCTCGTGCCGTGGACGAAGGGGGAGCGGGAAGGCGCGGTCTCCTGGATCCTGGGCCAGGATCCCTTTGCCCTGGGCGGGCTCGTGGACGTCGTCTCCCCTATGGTCTATCACCGCATGGTGGGACGTTCCCCCGCCTGGGTCGGGGAGATGACCGCCTACTACCGGGAGACCATGCCGGCCGCCGTCTGGCCGATCATCCAGTCCGATGATACGGGCGCCGCGGAGTTCCGTGCCGCTGTAAACGCCGCCGCCGGCGGCGGGGCGGACGGCATCCTCGTCTATTCCTGGCGGGGCATGAAGGCGGACCTCTGGGCGCCGCTGCGGTCCTTCCGGCTCCGGGAGAACCTGCTGCCGAATCCCGACCTCACCGTTCCCGGGGCGGCGGCGGCACCGCCGGGCTGGACGGGCTGCGCCGCCGCCCGAACGGACGAGCTGGGGAGCCGCTGCTTCGCCAAACCGGGGGCCGTGGGCATCCGGGCGGGCCGCGACGGCCGGGGTGAGTGGCGGGCGCCGCTGCCGCCTTGCGTGCCGGGGCGTGATTACCTCTTTTCCGGATATTTCTACCGTGATTACTGGGAAAACGGCGTCTATGCGAAAGCCCGCGTCTGGGGACGGGAAATCAAGCTCGACAACCATTTGCAGTCCAAAAGGTGGCAACTGCTCCGGGGCTATGTAACCTGTCCCGGCGACGAATTGAAGGCGGCGGCCGGGGAGGCTCCCGCTGCCGGCGGCCGGGGCGGTGAAGAGCCTGCCGCCCCGCTGCCGAAAGATGGCGGCGGTTATTTCGTCTTTGCCAGCGATCAGGCGGGAAAGGACTTCTGGATGACCCGGCCGGTCCTGACGCCGGTTGCGTCCGCTACGGCCACCACTGCCCGGAACGATTTTCACGCCAAAGGGATCGACAGCGCCGGTTATGCTGTCACGGCGGGAAAATCTGATCCGTTCGGCGGTGAGGTCCCAGGCGCCGCCTCGGGAGATGCCCGCTCCGGACTGGCAAGGAGTGATGGGGAAGCGGTTATTGTCGCTGTTGCCAAAGACCTGCCGGTGGCCGCGGCGGGCCAGGCGACTAAAGAAATCGGCGCCGCCGCCCGGCAGGCAAACGTGAGTGGCGCCTCCGCCTCCGTACCGGCGGGGCTCTACGAAGACTTCTTCCCCATCGGCGTTTACGGTGCCGGGAAGGAAGACCTGGCGCAGCTCCGCCGCCTCGGCCTCAACACCGTGGTCATCGGCGGGCGCGGCCCGGCCCTGCGGAGCGCCGTGGCGGCCTGCCACGCGGCGAATTTCCGGTACGTCCTCGCCACGCCCCACGATCCCGAT
>JAKPUV010000552.1 GCA_029554925.1 Candidatus Hydrogenedentota bacterium
GCCGGGGACGCGACCATCAGAGGTGGCCAAACGCCTACTTTGCCGGGCATGGGCTGTTCTGCCTGACGACAGCCCATGCACTGGCCGTTCAGTCCCCTACGGGGTAACACCATCAACCGGAGAGCCGTGTGCGGGAGATCCCACGCACGGTTCGGAGGGAGGGGGGGCCGGACATCCGACCCTCCCTACCCCTATCGGAAGGCCGCCTGACACTCGACACCGTAGCGCCGCCGTCCCGGGAGCTGTGTCTTCGTACTTGCGGCAGGCAGAGCGCTTCAAGGCTCAGACGGCGTGTCTCAAGAGGGGCGCCGGGAACGTAGACGCGCCTTCCAGGCGCGTTCTTTGGGTCAACGAAAAGCCCCAAGAACGCGCCAAGATGGCGCGTCTACTTTGCGGGCGGTCTCGCTGATTTACTTCATTGGCAGATGCCGAATCTTATCCCCGGGAGGTTCGGCGGCTTCGGTGAAGACAAGGCAGGCGGGCCGCCTGCGCTACGGAGGGCGGCCCGACGCGCGTCCCCGTACCGCCGCCGTCCCGGCGGCCTTGTCTTCCGCCTTACTCCTTCCAGGGCGCGGCGGCGGTGGTGTCGTCTATGAATCCGTAGTAGCGGCCGCGCCAGTAGGCGTCCACGTAGGCGGCGCCGCCGATCTCGCGGCGGGTGTTGTAGGTGAACTGGAGGACGAGGTGGGCGGGTTGCCAGGTTTCGCCGGCGTCTTTGGAGACAAACAGGCCGGCGGGGGTGCCCGCAAAGACCCAGCCGGTCGTCTCGGGGGCGAAGACGGTGCCCGCGCGGGGGATGTCGAGGCCGGTGTTCTTGAGGGTCCAGGTCTGGCCGCCGTCGGCGCTCTTGAGGACGCCGTTGGGATCGGCCTTAAAGTGTCCGGCGGCGCTGTGGGCGGCGGCGCCGCCGCGGACGGGGAAGGGGCCGGGCTCGTTGACCTTTTCCCACCGGCTGCCCATGTCCTTGGCGCGGCGGAAGGCGCAGCGGTAGACGCCGTTTTCGGCTTTGGCCCAGAGCACGCCGGAATTTTCCGGGTCGAACACGGCGTCCTCGGGGGCGCCGGCGCCGTCGGGCAGGGTGAGCCGCCGCCAGAGGGCGCCGCCGTTGAGGGTGGCGTAGAGGCCCTCGTCGCAGAGCGCGCAGAGGAGACGCACGCGCGGCCCGGCGCTGATGCGGCGGGCGGGCGAGGGCAGCTTGAGGCTGACGGGGCGCCATCCGGCGGGGGTGGCGGCGCCGTCGCGGGACTGGTAGATGTCGCCGCTCTGGTCGAGGGCGTAAATCACGAGGGGGTCCTCGGCGGGGACGGCGAGGTCCATGATGCCGCGGCTGGTCCAGCCGTCGGCCTGGAGGAGGTTGCCCTTCCAGATGTACTCGTTGTCCCAGGCGGCGGCATAGACAGGGTAGGGCGGCTGGAGGTCGGGGCGCAGGCTGTTCATGCGCGGCTGGAGCGTCGTGTCGGTGGGCCAGGTCTGGAGGGAGAAGAGGGCCTCGCGGAGGGCCTTCTCGCGCCCGGGGGCGTCGGGCGCCGCCCCGTAATAGATGTAGGTGAAAAGGCTCTGGGCGTCATCGCGGTGGTTGGCCCAGATGCCTTCGAGGATGACCCGGTAAGCCGCGAGGAGTTCGGGGTCCGTCTCGATGCGGAAGAGGTTTTCGAGGTGGCAGAGGACATGCTCCGCGTCGTCGAAGTTCTTCTCCGTGGCGAGGGTCTTCATGCCGCGCACGCCGTACTGCGCGAGG
>JAKPUV010000553.1 GCA_029554925.1 Candidatus Hydrogenedentota bacterium
CACGGCGGCCACGGGGCCCAGCAGGGTGACGAGGGCGGTGAGGTAGTAGGGCCCCATGTCGAAGAGGGGGCCGCCGCCGGCGGCATAGTAGAACTCGGGGTCGGGATGCCAGCCCTCGTGGCCGTGGCACTGCATGAAGGCCGTGGCGGAGACGGGCTCGCCGATCCAGCCGTCGTCAATCGCCTTGCGGGCCGTCTGGACGCCCGCCCCCAGCACCGTGTCCGGGGCGCAGCCGAGCAGCAGGCTACGCTTCTCCGCCAGCTCCAGCAGGGCGCGCCCCTCCTCCCGCGCCAGGGCGAGGGGTTTCTCGCTGTAGACATGGCGACCCGCCTCAAGCGCGCGGCGGGACACGTCGAAATGCGCCGCGGGCACGGTGAGGTTCAGGACAATCTCCACGTCCTCGTCCGCCAGCAGCGCGTCCACGGAGCAGGCTTTGGGGATGCCGTGGGCCTGCGCCTTGGCCCGCGCGCGCTCCGCCGCCAAGTCGGCGCAGGCCACGATCCGGATGTCGTCAAAGCGCTTT
Organism: Candidatus Hydrogenedentota bacterium; assembly: GCA_029554925.1. Lineage (GTDB taxonomy): Bacteria > Hydrogenedentota > Hydrogenedentia > Hydrogenedentales > CAITNO01 > JAAYBR01. Next base: position 524 of record JAKPUV010000553.1, read on the forward strand.
CCCGCCTCGAAATAGAGGTCGGAGATGTTGCCGCAGCCGATGACGCCGACGTTCACGGGTTCCATGCCAAGTCTCCCTGCGTTCGCGCGGGATCGGGCCTACCGCGCCGCCCAGAGCATTCCGCGCTTCATGATCTCAAAACACGCGGGCGTGTCGAAGTCCGCCGCGACATGGCCCAGGGCGCTGTAAAAGACGCGGCCCGCGCCATACCGGCGCCTCCACACCACGGGCATGACGCACCCCTCAATCCACGGGGCGTGCTCGCCGGTGAAGACCGTCTCGGCGAGCACCTCGTTGGACGGGTCGGTGTGCAGGTAATACTGCTCCGACCGCATGGTGAAGTCGGCAATGCCGGCCATGACCGGGTCGTCCGGGCGCGTGACGCGCACGGTGTACTCCGCTATGCCGCCGGGATGCGCGACAAACTGGCCGCCCGTCATGAACTGGTAGTCCGTGCTGTTGCGGAAGGCGTCGCCCATGCCGCCGTGCCACCCGGCAATGCCCGCACCCCCGGCGACGGCGGCCAGCAGCCCCTTCTCCTCGGCCTCTGCCAGAACACCCATGGTCCAGCAGGGCACCACCAGGTCGGCCCGGGCCATGGTGGCGGCGTCGGCGAAGACACCGAGGCTGTCGGACACGAGGAGGTCAAACCCCTCGGCGCGCAGAAACGGCAGGAAGCGCTCCACGCACTGCCGCGGCTCGTGGCCCTCCCATCCGCCCCAGACCAGCACCGCGAACCTCATTCCGAATCTCCTTCGGCGCGGAAACGCCGCGTCATTTTTCCTTGGTGCAGATGTACACGTGGCAGGGCGGGACATTGTTCCACACCGGCCCCGACCGCCTCACCGAGGCGAAGCACGCGGGCAGGCGCAGCCGCAG
>JAKPUV010000555.1 GCA_029554925.1 Candidatus Hydrogenedentota bacterium
CGACAGCGCCTTCCGGGAGCGGCTGAAGAAGTCCCCGCCGTCCGTCCCGAAGGGGGAACGCCTGGTCGGGAAATACCGCCCGGACGTGGAGGCGGACTACGCCCTGGCGTTCCTGCGCGAAAACCGGGACCGGCCCTTCGCGTGCTGGCTCTCCTTCTACCCCCCGCACACGCCCAAGGAGGCCCCCAAAGAAAACATCGCCCTGTACCGGGACAGCATCCACCCGGAGGAGCAGGCGGTCTACCACGCCATGGTCAACCGCATTGACTGGAACGTGGGGCGGGTGCTGGCGGAACTGGACACCCTCGGCCTGCGCGAGCGCACGCTGGTGGTGTTCACCTCCGACCACGGCGAGAACTATCCGTTCCGATGGAACAACCACCACAAACGCCTTTGCTACGACCAGGCGGCGAACGTGCCGCTGATCGTCAGCCTGCCGGGAACGTTTTCCGGGGGGCGTCGCGTCGCCGACCCGGTCAGCGTCGCCGACCTGTGCCCCACCATCGCCGACCTCTGCGGGGTAGCGGCGCCAATGAACCTGCATGGGGAAAGCCTGCGCCCCCTGCTTGCGGGCGTGCCGGAACGTTGGCGCGGCGAGGTGTTCATCCAAAACACCCCGTTCACCCGCGACAAGGGCGGCGACGCGGACATGCGCGAGCGCTGCGTGGTCACCCGCGACTGGAAACTCATCCTGAACACAGAGCGTCCGCCGGAGCTGTACGACCGCCGCGCCGCCGCGCCGGACACGGAGAACCTCTGCGGGAGGCCGGAAACCCTCGATGCCGCGCGCGCCCTCTCGGCGCGCATGGCGTCCTGGGCCGAAAGGACTGGCGACACCATCGCCTCCGCGCTGGTGCAAAGGTGGGCAGAGCAATGGACATGATCCGTTTTCTCCGGCGCGCGGCGCTCGCGGCGCTGCTTCTCCTTTCGGGGACGGCCTTCGCGTTTCCCCCGATGCTCGGGTACACCGAGCTGCGGACGGACCTGCCCGGGGGCCGGCATGGGAACGTGCGCACCATGCGGGCGTCTGTGGTGAACGCCGACGGCACGGACCGCCGGGAGGTGGGTGGGGAGCTGGCCGACGGACCGGATGTCTGGACCCAGTTCGCCGGGTGGTCGCCGGACGG
>JAKPUV010000579.1 GCA_029554925.1 Candidatus Hydrogenedentota bacterium
GGTATAATACCCGCCGCCCGTCCGGGGCGCTGTCCCCCTGGTTCCCGCACACAAGGAAATCCCCATGAAACGCCTTCATCTGCTATGCAACGCGCACCTCGACCCCGTCTGGATGTGGGAATGGGAGGAGGGGGCGGCCGAGACGCTGTCCACCTTCCGCACGGCCGCGGACCTGTGCGAGAAGTTCGGCGCGTTCGTCTTCAACCACAACGAGGTGATCCTGTACGAGTGGGTGGAGACCTACGAGCCGGAACTGTTCGCGCGCATCCAGCGGCTGGTGCGCGGGGGGCGCTGGCACATCATGGGCGGGTGGTTCCTCCAGCCGGACTGCAACATGTCCTCGGGCGAGTCGCTGGTGCGCCAGGCCCTCGCGGGGCGGACCTATTTCCGCGAGAAGTTCGGTGTCACCCCGACGACGGCCATCAACTTCGACCCCTTCGGCCACAGCCGGGGCATCGTGCAGATCCTCGCCAAGTCGGGGTATGACTCCTATCTTTTCGGGCGGCCCGACCAGAACGACTGCCCGCTGCCGGACAGCGACTTCATCTGGGTCGGCTACGACGGGTCCGAGGTGGCGGGCCACCGCTTCATCGCGTGGTACAACTCCCAGCTCGGCAAGGCGCGCGGGAAGATCGAGAAGTTCATGGAGGACAACGCCGCGCGGGAGACCGGGCTGGTGCTCTGGGGCGTCGGCAACCACGGCGGCGGCCCGTCGCACAAGGACCTGGAGGATCTCACGGCCCTCATCGCGGAGTCGAAGGACGTGGAGATCGTCCACAGCACGCCGGAGCGGTACTTCGCCGAGATCGCGGCGTCCGGGCCGCCCCGCGGACGCCACGCGGCGGACCTGAACGCGTGGGGCGTGGGCTGCTACACCTCGCAGGTGCGCCTCAAGCAGAAGCACCGCCTGCTGGAGAGCGCGCTCTACGGCGTCGAGAAGACGGCCTGCATCGCAGGGATCGGCGGCGGCGCGGCGTATCCGCGCGCGGCCCTGGCCGGCGCCCGCCACGACCTGCTCACCGGCGAGTTCCACGACATCCTGCCCGGGTCGTCCATCCAGCCCGTGGAGGAGGCGGCCCTCCGGCTCTTCGACCACGGCCTCGAGCTGCTCTCGCGGGAGCAGGCGCGCCTGTTCTTCGCCCTGGCCTCGGGCCAGCCCCGCGCGAAAGAGGGCGTCATCCCCATCTTCGCCTGGAACCCGCACCCCTGGCCGGTCGCCGGCGTTTTCGAGTGCGAGTTCAACCTGCCCGACGCCAACTGGGAGGAGCAGTACACCCTGCCGTCCGTCTGGCGCGACGGGGCCCCCGTGCCCGCGCAGTGCGAGCAGCCCCTGGGCAACATCAACCTCGACTGGCGCAAGCGCGTGGTGTTCCGCGCCGAGCTCGCGCCCAACGCCATGAACCGCTTCGAGTGCACCCTGGAGCGGGTGCTGCCCGAGCGGCCGAAGGCCGAGATCGCGCCGGAGAACGGCGTGCTCCGCTTCGACAACGGCGCCCTCGCCGTGGACATCAACTGCGCCACCGGCCTCGCCGACCGCTTCGCCGTCGGCGGGCGCGGCGTGCTGGGAAAGGGGGCCTTCCTGCCGCTGGTCATGAAGGACGATGCGGACCCCTGGGGCATGCGCTACAACGGCTGGCGCGAGCCCGTCGGGCACTTCACGCCCCTGTCTCCGGAGAAGGCCGCCGAGATCGCGGGCGTGGCCGGGACGCTGGACCCGGTCCGCGTGATCGAGGACGGCGACGCGCGCACGGTGGTCGAGGCGCTCCTGGGGTACAACGACTCCTTCCTCGCCCTGACCTACAAGCTGCCCAAGGCGGGCACGGAGGTGGAGGTGCAGGTCCGCGTCTACTGGAACGAGAAGGACCGCCTGCTCAAGCTTGTCATGCCCTCCGCGCTGGCGTCGCCGGCCTACGCGGGCCAGGTGGTCTTCGGGCGCGACGAGCTGCCCGGCGCGGACCGCGAGTGCGTGGCCCAGCAGTGGACCGCCGTGCTGTCAGAGGCCGACGGCCTCGCGTTCACCTGCATCAACGAGGGGAGCCACGGCTCCGACTTCAGGGACGGCGCGATGCGGCTGTCCCTCGTGCGCTCGCCCGCCTACTCCGGCCACCCCATCTGGGAGCGCCCCGTCACCCCGCAGGACCGCCTGACCCCCCGGCAGGACCAGGGCGAGCGGCTGTTCCGGTTCTGGTTCAACGCCGGGCCGCTGGCGGAGCGGATGGACGCCGTGGACCGCGAGGCCCTCGCCCGCAACCAGAAGCCCTTCGTGCTGTCCTTCTTCCCCACCGGCGCGGGCACCGCGCCCGCGCTCCCCGTGGTCACGCTGGGGGACGACGTCACGGTCCTTTCCGCGTTCAAGGAGGCCGAGGACGGAAACGGCCACATTCTCCGCATTTTCGAGCCGACAGGCCGCGCGCGGGAGACGGTGGTGAACCTGCCGTCCCTGGGGATCCGCCAGCCTGTTTCTTTCGGCGCCTTCGAGGTGAAGACCCTCCGTCTGTTCCCCGGCGCCAAGGCGCTCGTCGAGACGGACATGATGGAGAACCCGCTCTGAGGAGGGGGCGTCTTCCTCAGGCGGTCGCCGTGCGGCGCAAGACCCGCTCGTAGAGGCTGAGGACCTGCGCGGCCTGCACGGGGAGGGCGTGTCGCGCCTCGGCGGCGGCGCGGGCGTTGCGGCCGAGGGCGGCGCGCCGTGCGCGGTCGGCGGCGAGGGCGGCGAAGGCCGCGTGGAGCCCGTCGGGGGTGCCGTCGCAGACGAGCCCGGTCTGGCCGTCGGCGACGATCTCGGCGAGCATGCCCCGGTCGGCGACGACCATGGGCCTGCCCATGGCCAGCACCTCGCGCACGGCGCGGCAGGTGCCGTCGCTGCCGGGGACCAGCAGCACGCCCGCGTCGAAGGCGCGGAGCATGCCGACGTAGTCCTCCCCGGCGATGTAGCCGGTGAAGTGGACGCGGTCCGCCAGGCCCAGGCGGCGGACGGGCTCGAAGCCGACGGTCTTCTGGTTCGTGCCGCGCCCCACCACGACGAGGTGCGCCCGGGGGTTCTCCGCCGCGAGGCGGGCGAAGGCCCCGAAGAGGTCCTCATAGTGGCGGTGGGTCTGCATCCGTGCGACGATGCCCAGCACGAAGGCGTCGGGCGGCAGGGTGAGCCGACGCCGGCCGTCGGGCGTCTCGCGGCGCGGGTCGAAGCGCTCCGTGTCCACGGCGCCCGGCACCACGGCCATCCGCTCCCCCGGGACGCCGAAAAGCGCGGTGTCGTTCTTTCGGGCGAGTTCCGACGGCTCCAGGAGCAGGGCCGTCCCGGCGACCAGACGGCGGTGCCGGGGGGTGTCGGGAAACCCTTCGCCCGCATAGCTCGACCGCACCACGGGCACGCCGGCCGCGGCGGCCGGGGCGAGGGCGATCTCGTGGTCGTTGTCGAGGTGGCAGTGGATCAGGTCGGGCCGCTCGGCGGCGATCCAGCGGCGCAGGGCGCGCCGGTCGAGGAAGTTGTGCCAGGGGTTCCGGTGCTTGTTCAGGCGAAAAGAGAGGACCGGCTCGACGCCCCGGTCGCGCGCCGTGGCGACGACCATGTTGACGGAGGCGCCGGCGTCGGGCGCGCAGGCGAAGCGGGCGTCCACGCCGAGGCCGCGCAGGGCGACGCAGAGGTTCAGCGCGGGCTCCGCGGGGCCGGTCCACTTGCTGTTGCTGAACAGGTGCAGCACGCGGATCGGGGGCATGGGCGGGACTCCGTTCAGTTGGCGGCCCGGGCCTCTTCCAGGCGCACGGAGACGATCTGGGAGACGCCGGACTCCTGCTGGGTGACGCCGTAGAGGGCCGACGCCCGCGCCATCGTCTCCTTGTTGTGCGTGATGATGATGAACTGGCTGTGCTCGGTGAACTCGGCGATGACGTCGAGGAAGCGCTTGACGTTCGCGTCGTCCAGCGGCGCGTCCACCTCGTCCAGCACGCAGAAGGGGCTGGGCTTGGCGGCGAAGACGCTCACGAGGAGGGCGATGGCCGTCATGGCCTGCTCGCCGCCCGACAGGAGCGAGATGGACTGGGGCTTCTTGCCCGGGGGCCGCGCCTCGATCTCGATGCCGCACTCCAGCGGGTCGTTCTCGTCGAGGAGGTAGATGCGCGCCTGGCCGCCGTTGAACAGGCGGCGGAAGTAGTCCGTGAAGTGGCGCGCCACCTCGTTGAACGTGTCGAGGAACATCTGCGTGATGGTGTCGTCAATGCGCTTGATTACGCCGAGGAGGGCGTCGCGGGCGCGGCTGAGGTCGTCGGCCTGGCCCTTGAGGAACTTCTCGCGCTTCTCCAGCGCGTCGTACTCCTCGATGGCCGCCAGGTTCACGTTGCCCAGGCGCTCCAGCGACTGCCGGTGCTGCTTGATGCGCTCCTCGCGCTCCCGCTCGTCCAGGTCGTCCTCGCCCACCTGCTCCTCCGTGAGCGAGCCGAGGGCCAGCCCGTACTCGACGGCGATCCGCTCCTGGAAGAACTGGACGCGGTCCTCCTTCTGGGTGCAGTCCAGCTCCAGCCGGTGGATCTCCTTCTGCGCCGAGTTCAGGCGGTCGCGGACGCCGCGCAGCTTCTTGGCCAGGGCCTCCACGGACTCCATCAGGGCCTGCTGCGCGCGCTGGGACTCCAGCACGCGGCCGTGGGCCGCCTCGCGGTCGCCCGACAGGGCCTTTTCGGCCTCCAGCAGCCCGGTGATCTTGTTTTCGATTTCGGCGATGCGCGCGCGCATCTCCTGGGCCAGGCCGACGCGCTTTTCCGCCTCGCGCAGGGCCTGCTCATGCTCGCGCTCCTCGCGCTCGCGCAGGCGCGCCGCCTCCTCCAGATTCTGCGTCAGCTCGGCCAGGCGCACCCGCAGGTCCGACAGGGCCGCCGTGCGCTCCATGAGCACGGTCCGGCGCACCTCCAGGTCGGCGCGCGCGTCGGCGACGCGCTGCTCGTGGGCCGAGTCGTCGCCCGAGGCGGTCTCCAGGCGGCCCCGGGCCTCCGCCTGGCGCGTTTCCAGGTCGGCCTGCTGGCGCGTGAGGCGCTCCCGCTGCTCCTGGAGCTGGTCGCCGGTCTTGCCGAGGGTCTCCAGCTCCGTGGACTGCCGCGCAAGGAGCACGCCCAGCTCGTTCAGCGTGGCGCGCAGGGCGTTCTCGTTCGCGTCCAGCTCCTTCGCCTGGGCGGCGGCGGCCTCCTGCCGTTCCGTGATGCCGGCGGCCTCGGAGACCGTGGCGGCGATGTCCTTCTTCGCCTGCTCCGCCCGCTTCTCCAAGTCCTCGATCTCTGCGGTGCGGCCGAGGAGGCCCTGGGTCTCGCGCTGGGTGCGGCCGCCGGTGACGGCGCCCGCCGGCGAGATCATCTCGCCCTCCAGCGTGACCATGCGCGGGTACTTCTTCTCCGTGCGGGCGATGCGGATGGCGTCGTCGATGGTCTCCACGATCACCGTGTTGTACAGCAGATACTCCACGGCGGGCATCAGCCGGGCCTCGCACTGGACGCGGTCAATCGCGAGGCCGATGACGCCCCGGACGCCCTTCATCGCCAGCTCCTCCTCGTGGCGTCCCGGACGGATGGTGTCCAGGGGGAGGAAGGTGACGCGGCCCGCCTTGTGCTCCTTGAGGAACGCGATGGCGGCCTTCGCGTCGTCGGCGTTCTCCACGATGACGTTGTTGATGTTCCCGCCGAGGGCGGCCTCGATGGCCTGAAGGTAGGCGGCGTCCGTCGAGATGAGGTCACCCACGGGGCCGATGATGCCGCCCATGCCGGGGAAGTCGCGCTGCTTGGCCATCATGACGGCGCGCACGCCCGTGGCGAAGCCCTCATAGCTGTCGCGCAGCTCCTTGAGGGAGGTGACGCGGCTCTCGACGGCGCTCTTCTCCTCGCGGAGGTTCTGCCATTTCGTGTTCAGTTCGGCCAGCCGGGCGGCGGCCTTGCGGCGCTTCTCCTCCAGCTTGGCGCGCTCGGCGGCGTTCTTCTCCCGGTCCTTCTCGGTGGCGGCGTGCTTTGCGCGCGTCTCCCCCACCTGCGCGGCGATCTGGGCGCGGCGCTCCTCCTGCGAGGTGCTCTGCGTGTCCAGGGCCTCCAGCTGCTGGAGGACCCCGGCCAGCGTCGCGCCGAGGGTCTCGATCTCCGTCTGGAACCGGTTGCGCAGGTTCACCGCGTCCAGCGCGGTGCGGCGGCACTCCTCCAGGCGGTGCTCCGCCCCGGCGGTTTCGGCGGCGGCGGCGTCGCGGGCGGCCTGGGCCTCCGCGAGGGCGGCCTCGGTCCGCTCGATCTCCGCGCGCAGGGCCTCGGCGCGCTCGCCCGCCGCGCCCTTGTCCTGCGAGAAGCCCTTGGCGCGCTCCTCCAGGGAGAGGCGCTCCTCGGCGGCGGACTGGGCGCGCTGGTTGCAGAACTCGATTTCCTGGCGCAGGAGGGCCGCCTGGCTCTCCAGGCGCTCCATCTCCGTGTCCACGGCATGCTCCCGCTCGCGGCGCTCGTGAAGCTCGCGCTCCATCTCGATGCGCTGGAGGTTCAGCTCCTCCTCCTGCGCCTCCAGGCGCGAGGAGTCGGCGGAGAGCTTCCCGTGGGTGTCCGTCGCGGCGGCCAGCTTCTCCCGCAGGTCGGCAATCTGGCCGCTCAGCTCGTTGAACTGGAGCCACGCGTTGCGCACCTCCAGCTCGCGCAGGGCCTGCGTGATCTCCCGGTGGCGGATGGCGGCGTTCACCTGCCGCTTCAGGCTGCGCATCTGCCGCTC
>JAKPUV010000590.1 GCA_029554925.1 Candidatus Hydrogenedentota bacterium
GCGGCGGTGCTGCGCGGCCTGAACCGCCTGTGGGGGCTTGCGCTCGGGCACGGGGACCTGGCCGCGCTGGCGCTGGAGCTGGGGTCCGACGTGCCCTACTGCCTGGCCGGCGGCCTGGCCGCGGCCAGGGGCCGGGGCGAATGCCTGACCCCCCTCCCCCCCCTTCCCGGCGACTGGCACTGCCTTCTTGTGGACCCCGGAATCCCCGTCCGCGCTGCGCAGGCCTACACCCATCCCCTGCTGGAAAAATGCGGCCCGCCCCCGGAGGGGGAACACTGGACGCCCCGTTTCCGGCAGGCGGCCGCGCTGGCCGCCGAGGGGCGCCTTCCGGAACTGGTGTTCAACCGGCTGGAGCGGCCCGTGTTCCACGACCACCCCGCGCTGGCGGAGATCAAGGGGACCCTGCTGGCCCTCGGCGCGCACGCGGCGGCCATGAGCGGCAGCGGCTCCGTGCTGTTCGGCCTGTTCCGGCAGGGGGACCCCGTTGCGGACGCGGTTGCGGCGCTGAAGCGCTCCTTCCCCGAGGTGACCGCGCATCTTTGCCGTTTTTCGCCGGAGACCACCGCGTAGCGCTGGGGCTCCGCCCGGCGGTTGGGGGGCGGTGGAAACCTTCTCCCCCGTCCCGTGGTCTTTAGGAAAGCGGGAGGTGTCTGCCGGCGGGCGGCGCGAAAAACGCGCCGGACGGCGGGCGTTTCACCCGAACGCTCAGGAGGGTCCCCATGTCCGAGAGGCGGAGAGTGGTCATCCGGGTGGTGCTGTTTGCCCTGCTTGGCCTGCTGGTGGAACTGTTCTTCACGGCGCTGGGCGCGCTCATGAAGGGAAACATCAACTTCAGCGGGCACTCCTCGCCGTGGATGATGCTGGACTACGGCATCCTCGGCCTGCTGGTCGGCCCGATGGCCGGGGTGATGAAGGGAAAGCGGGTGCCGCTGTTGTTGCGGGCCGTTGTCTACATGCTGGGCATCTTCCTGGTCGAGTATGTTTCCGGCCGCATTTTCGTTGCCTTCGGCATCCATATCTGGGACTACAGCCACCTGCCCCTGAACCTTCATGGCCAGATTACCCTGACCTATGCGCCCTACTGGTACGCTCTGGGGCTGGGGCTGGAGCTGCTCAACAAGTGGATAGACGCCTGCGCGGTGACTCTAGCGGGCGGTTTCACGGCGGAGGAGCTGACAGCCCTGGCGGCGGCCCGCACGGGGGCCGCAGAAAACTACAGCTGCGGGTGCGACGCCGGCA
>JAKPUV010000612.1 GCA_029554925.1 Candidatus Hydrogenedentota bacterium
GGCCGCCTTCGACTGTGCCGGGCACCCGATGGAGGTGGGCCACGCTTTTCTGGAGACGCGCCTTCCCGCGCTGCTGGAGGAGTTCAACCGCGCGCGGCCCGCGGCTGCAATGCCCTGGCTCGCCGCGCTGGTCTGCTGTTCAGCCTTCGACATCGCCCTGCACGACGCCTACGGGGTCCTGCACGGCGTCCCGGTCTATGAGACCTACAACGCGGACTGGATGAACGCGGACCTCTCGCATTTTCTGACACCCGCTCCCGATGCCGCGGTCTGTTTCGGGGGCAGGTATCCTCAGGACTTCCTGGTGCGCCCCGCCCCGGACCGGCTGCCAGTATGGCATCTTGTGGGGGGGAAGGACTGGATCGGTCCCGAGGAGGCCGACGCGTCGGCGCCCGACGACGGTTACCCGTTCCTTCTCCGGGACTGGATCCGTCGGGACGGGTTGAAGTGCCTCAAGGTCAAACTGCGGGGCGATGACCCCGCGTGGGATTACGACCGTCTCACCGCCGTGGGGCGCATTGCGATGGAGGAGGGGGCCGACTGGCTCAGCGCGGACTTCAACTGTCTCGTGACCGACCCCGCCTATGTGAACGGGGTCCTGGACCGCCTGCTGGCGGAGGAGCCCCGCATCTACGGCATGCTGCTCTATGTCGAGCAGCCCTTCCCCTACGAGCTGGAGACCCACAGCATAGACGTCCACAGCGTGTCGGCGCGCAAGCCGCTGTTCATGGACGAGAGTGCCCATGACTGGCGCGTCGTGCGGCGGGGCCGCGAGTTGGGCTGGACCGGTGTCGCCCTGAAAACGTGCAAGACCCAGACCGGGGCGCTCCTCAGCCTGTGCTGGGCGAAGGCCCACGGCATGACGCTCATGGTGCAGGACCTGACCAACCCCATGCTCGCCCAGATTCCGCACGTCCAACTGGCCGCCCATGCGGGCACTATTATGGGCGTGGAAAGCAACGGCATGCAGTTCTACCCCGCCGCCAGCCTGCCCGAGTCGGAGGTGCATCCGGGACTCTACACCCGCCGC
>JAKPUV010000632.1 GCA_029554925.1 Candidatus Hydrogenedentota bacterium
CCGGCGGGGTATTTCCGCACGGAGCAGAAGCATTCGGACTACGAGCTGACCTTCCAGTGGCGGTGGCCGGGGGAAGGCGGGAACAGCGGCGTGCTGCTGCACATCCAGGACCAGGACGAGGTGTGGCCGAAGTCCATCGAGGGCCAGCTCCACAACGGGGACGCCGCGGACATCTGGGTCATCGGCGGCACGACGTTCAACGAGCACAAGAACAAGGACGACCGGCGCACCCCGAAAATGAAGCCCTCCACCGAGCGGCCCCTGGGCGAATGGAACGACTACAGGGTGGTCTGCAAAGGCGACACCATCGAGCTCTACATCAACGGCACCCTGCAGAACAGGGCCACGGGCTGCACCGTCTCGTCGGGCTACATCGGCTTCCAGAGCGAGGGCACACCCATCCAGTTCCGGAACATCCAACTGACCCCGCTGAAGAAGGCCGAATAGCGGAATCTGCGCGAGGAGAGGTTCATGCACGCGACACGATCCCTGGCCGCCGCGGCGCTGGTTTCCCTGATGGCCCTGTGTGGGGTGGGATGTTCCGGTCCCGCCCCCGACGCGGGCGACGCGGCCCCGGACGGGCCGGTGGACCCCGGCCTGACGGAGTACCTGCCCGACGCGACGCCCGAGCACGGCGACTGGCTCATGCTGCGGCTGCCCGCCGAGATGCCGCACCTCAATCCGGTGACCAGCACGGACGCCTATTCCAGCACCATCCTGGTCTACGTTTTTGACCCGCTGCTCGACCGCGATCCCGACACCCTGGAAATGACCCCCTGGCTGGCCGAGTCGTGGGAGGTGTCCCCGGACCACCTCGTGTACACCTTCCACCTCCGCGAGGGGCTGGTCTTCTCCGACGGCGCCCCGCTGACCTCCGAGGACGTCAAATTCACCTTCGACCGCATCCTTGACCCCGCGGTGGACGCGCCGCACCTGCGCAGCTACTTCACGGACCTGGTTTCCGTGGAGGCCCCGGACCCGCGCACCGTCCGCGTCACCTGCTCCAAGCCCTACTACCGCCACCTGGTCATGATCGGCTCCACGCAGGTGATCCCGAAGCACATCTACGGCGTGGGCGACTTCAACAACCACCCGGCGAACCGCGCGCCCGTCGGCTCCGGCATGTACGTTCTGGAATCTTGGACAACGGGCCAGGAGCTGATTCTGGCGCGCAACCCCCGGTTCTGGGGGGGCGCGCTCCGGGGATGGCCCCACTTCGACAAGATCCGCTACGCCGTCATCACGGACGACAACGCGGCCTTCCAACTGCTGGCGCGGGGCGACCTCGACTCCATGACGCTGACCCCGGAGGACTGGACCCGCCGGGCGAACACCCCGCGTTTCCGGGAGCGGTTCAACCGGTTCACCAGCAACCGCCCGGCCTACACCTACATCGGCTGGAA
>JAKPUV010000424.1 GCA_029554925.1 Candidatus Hydrogenedentota bacterium
CGCTCTGCCACGAAAGGGGATACCGCATCGAGGTGGTTCCCGGGCCCAGCGCCGTGACCACGGCCCTGCTGGCCTCCGGACTCTCCACCGCGAGCTTCTCGTTCAAAGGCTTCCCGCCCCGTAAACCGGGGCCGCGCCGCCGTTTCTTCGAGATGGAGAAGGACCTGCCCCACTCCCTCGTGGTTTTTGAGTCCCCCTACCGCGTGGGGGCCTGCCTCGCAGACGCCCACGCCGCCCTCGGCAACCGACTCGCCGCCGTGTGCCTGGAGCTGACCAAGAAGTTCGAAAGCGTCCGGCGCGGGTTTCTTGCGGACCTCGCCGCCGAATTCGCCGGGAAACAGGTCAAGGGCGAGGTCACCCTTGTGATTTCCGGGAACAACCCGAAATTCGCGGTCGAAGAGGACGACGACGGGGAAGAGGGGGAGTAGCCCCCGCCCGGAATGCCATTCCCCGCGGACATGTTGCTACTATAAAAGCAGCAGCGGCAACGGGAAAGGAGTGTCTCATGACACGTTCCAAGCGAGAAAAAGGAATCGGCGCGGCGTGCCTGGGGATGCTGGTTCTTCTGGCCGGATATGCGGCGTCCGCGCAGCCCGCCGGCCCGGCGGTGTCGCACGCGGCGCTGGTGGAGACCTCCGCCGTCGCGCCGGGACAGACCTTCCGCGCCGCCGTCACGTTCTCCGTGGACAAGCCATGGCATGTGAACGCGCGCCGTCCCCTGGACGAGTTCCTGATTCCCACCCTGGTGACCTTCCCCGCAGACGGCCCGTTCCGTGTGCTGCGGGCGGCCTATCCCGAAGCCGTCCTGATGACGCTGTCCTTCTCCCCGGAGCCGCTGGCCCTGTACGAGGGCGCCTTCGCCGTCGGCATCGAGGCGGAGGCCCCGGCGGACCTCGCGCCGGGAACGTACCCCCTGAAGGGCACGCTCCAGTACCAGGCCTGCAATGACAAAATGTGCGCGCCCCCGGCGGAGGCCCAATTCGCCGTGGAGGTCACGGTGGCGGCGGCGGCGGGGGAGAAGACCGCCGGGTTCCCCGAACTGAACTGGGACCAGGCGGAACCCCTGGCGGAAACGGCGGAGAACGCGGAAACGGGGGAGACCGCCGCGCCGGCGGAGCCCGTCGCCGCATCGGACGACTGGCGCGCCCTCGCGGAGCGGTTCACGGTGTCGGGCCGTCTGGACGGCTACGCGGACAAGGCCGGGTTCCTGGCCTTCGTCGAGGCCGCCGAGACCGGGAAACCCGCCGGAGGCGGGTTTGCGGGAAAGGGCTTCCTGCCCATGCTCCTGCTGGTGGTGTTCGGCGGGCTCCTGCTCAACCTGACCCCCTGCGTGCTGCCGCTCATCCCCATCAACGTGGCCATCATCGGCGCCGGGGCGCGCGCGGGCAGCAAGACCCGGGGTTTCCTGCTGGGCGCGGCCTACGGCGCGGGCATCGCCCTCGTCTACGGCGGCCTCGGGCTTGCGGTGGTGCTGGGGGTCAGCTCGGCCTTCGGCGCGATCAACTCCACCGTGTGGTTCAACGCCGCCATCGCGGCGCTCTTCGTGGTGCTCGGCGTCGCCATGTTCGACCTGATCCAGATAGACTTCTCGCGGTTCCAGGCGCGGCTGGGGGTTCGCCGCAACGAGAACGGAAGCTTTCCCGCCGCCCTTTTCATGGGCGGGGTGTCCGCGCTGCTTGCGGGGGCCTGCGTCGCCCCGGTCGTCATCTACACCATCCTGCACGCGCAGGACCTGTACAGCCAGGGGCACCGGGCCGCCGTGCTGCTGCCGTTCCTGCTGGGCGCGGGCATGGCCCTGCCGTGGCCCTTCCTGGGCGCGGGCCTGTCCTTCCTGCCCAAGCCGGGCAAATGGATGACCTGGGTGAAATACGCCTTCGGCGTCTTCATCCTGGGGTTCGCCGCGTACTACGGGCAGCTGGCGTGGTCCCTCTCCGGCGCGCCGCAGGCGGCGGACGCGTCCGCCGGCGGCTGGACGCCCAGCCTGGAGGAGGGGCTCCGGCGGGCGCTGGACGAGAAAAAGCCGGTCATCGTGGACTTCTGGGCCACCTGGTGCAAGAACTGCTCCCTCATGGACAAGACCATCCTGAAGGACGACGAGGTGCTCTCCCGCCTCGAAGGGTACGTCAAGGTCAAGTACCAGGCCGAGAACCTGACGCAGTCCCCGGCCCGCGAGGTGACGGGGCATTTCGGGGTGCTGGGCCTGCCCACGTTCATTGTCCTGACCCCCAAGGAGTGAGGTTTCCATGGCGCAGTTGGTGCTTGAGCATCTGCTGACCATCAGCGGCTTTCTGCTCGCCGTGGTGCTCGCCGTGCGCGTGCTGCAGGAGCGCCGCCAGCCCGGCGGCACCCTCGCCTGGCTCATGGCCATCATCCTCATCCCCTATGTGGGCGTGCCGCTCTACCTCCTCATCGGCGGCCGGAAGGTGCGCCGGGCCGCCCGGAAAAAGGGCAGCCTCTACACGGGCGACGCGCCCGCCCCCTCCGGCGGGGAGGGGGAATCCGGCGCCGGGGGCGTGTGGGGGCCGGGGGTGCCGCCGCCGCGCTCCGGGAACACGGTGGACATGCACTTCAACGGGGAGACGGCCTTCTGGCGGCTCATGGGCATGATCGAGGAGGCGGAGAAATCCCTCCATGTCATGACCTTCATCCTCGGCCGGGAGGAGACCGGCAAGGCGCTGACCCGCGCCCTCGCGCGGAAGGCCGCCGAGGGGGTGGAGGTCCGCCTGCTGCTGGACTCCCTCGGGAGCATCTGGGCGAGCGGGGCGTTTCTCCGGCCCGTGATCGAGGCGGGCGGGCGCGTGGCCACCTTCATGCCCGTGCTGCCCGTGCAGCGCCGGTGGTCGGCCAACCTCCGCAACCACCGCAAGATCGT
>JAKPUV010000637.1 GCA_029554925.1 Candidatus Hydrogenedentota bacterium
CTTCCCGGTCGGCGCGTGCCAGCCGGGGGTCACGTCGCACACGGCGACGATCTCGCCGTCCGGCCCCTTGCGCCAGGCGAACTCGGGGATGGTCACGGGCCCGGTCCAGGTCTTTCCCAGGTCCTCCGACAGCATGTAGTACAGCTCGGAGTAGAAATCCGAGACCTGGAGATGCTTCTGGAGCGTCATGACGGCCAGGGGCGCGCCGTCCTTTCCCTTCCCCGGCACGGCCGCCGCCCGCGGGTGAAACCAGAGGAACTTGCCGTCATCATGCTCCACCGGCACGTCGAGGACGATGTCATACCCGGCGGGGGTCGGGGGCTGCGTCCAGGCGGCGGGGGCCGCCAGCAACAGGGCCAGCGCGGGCAAATACCTCATTTCCGTTCTCCCTTTGTGTCCGGCGCCGCGTCAGATCCGCAGATAGATCTTGCGCCGGTTCAGATACCAGACCACGAGGAACGTGAACGCCACAGAGACCGTCATCTGGAGGAAATAGGCCCAGTCCTTACCGACGGCCAGCGCAATGTTGCCGCCCACAAAGCGGTCCGCGAACTTGTTGAAATCCAAGAAATTGCGGAGCAGGTAGATCGTGAGGGGGTTCACGCCGATCCACATGAAGGGGGCGGTCCACCAGCGGATCCGCCAGACGTCCACCACGAGGTAGAACATCCCCAGCATCACGAGGCTCCACCCGCCGGCCACCAGCACGTAGGACGAGGTCCAAATCTTCTTGATCACGGGGAACTGGAGGCCCCACAAATGGCCGAGCGCTACCAGCGCCGCCCCGACGAGCATGAACAGAAGCGCCTTCCGCAGGGGGGGGTGCTTCTCGGACTTCAGAAACAGCGCGGCGAGCACGCCCATGAGGGCGCTGGCCACGGCGGGAAAGGTGCTGAGCAGCCCCTCGGGGTCCCAGGTGCCGTCGTTCTTCCGCCCTGGGAGCCACCACGCGTCCAGCAGGTTCGCCCAGTTCTCCTCCGGGGCGAACGAGACCGTCTCCCGGCCGGGGATGGGGACAAAGCAGAGCAACGCCCAGTAGCCGACGAGGAGTCCGACGGCCACGCCGAGCATCCCGCGCCAGCCCAGGTGGCAGAAGAGGAGCCCCGCGAAGAGATAGCACAGGGCCAGGCGCTGGAGCACGCCCATCCACCGCACATCGCCGGGAGCCACGCCGCCGGCGTACAGGACGCCCAGCAGGTACATGATGACGAAACGCCGCAGAATGCGGCGGTAGGCGCCGCGCCGCCCGTCGGTGGCGAGAATGCGCTCCAGCGAGAAGACCACGGACATGCCGACGACAAAGACGAACAGGGGGAAGATCAGGTCGTGGAAATGGAACCCCTCCCAGTCCACATGCTTCATCTGGGGCTCGATCCACCCCTTGACCGGGTCGCCGAGCATGCGCAGCACCCCCAGCATAAACCCGGTGCCGCCGGTGATCCAGAACATGTCAAACCCGCGCAGCACGTCCACGCTGAGCATCCGCCCGCCCGTCTTGGTCTCTTCCGCAGCCATGAAACCTTCCTTCACCGTCCCGAACACCGCCGCGCCGCCGAACACCGGCAAACGCCGCGGCATTGTACGCCCGGAAGGGGCCGTTGCACCAGTGGAGGCTGGGACGCGGGGAGTTTCCGACAAGAGATCGCCGCGCCGGCCGGGGCCTTGGCGGGAACGAGATTGCCGCGCTTCGCTCGCAATGACGGGGGCGCGGGGCCGGAGCCGTGGCGGGAACGAGATCGCTTCGGTCGCTGCGCTCCCTCGCGATGACACGCGTATTTCCGTCATGGCCAGCGAAGCGAAGCCATCTCGTTCCCGGAGCGGCCTTGGTTCTCACAGTGTCCTGTCCGGGAATCGAGGTTGGGAAAACCCGGCCCGATGCGGTATTCTCTTTCCGCCCGGTGCATTGGCTGAACCCCAACGGAGATCCCCGTCCATGAAGCACGCTTCCGCCTCCGCCGCCCCGCTGATTCTGGCGCTCCTGCTGGCGGCGGTACCCGCCCCCGCCGC
>JAKPUV010000638.1 GCA_029554925.1 Candidatus Hydrogenedentota bacterium
TCCGTGACCGTCCGCTAGCGGATACGGGGCGCCAATCAGCGGACCTCAAGCCGGGGGGTGGCGATGACCCGGTGAGAGTAGCAGTCGCCTAGCGAAGCGGAAAAGCGCGTCTGACGCGTTTCCGCCGGGCGAATCACCAAAGGACAGACTACGCACGTAGACGCCCATGTGGAAGCACCTTCGGACGCGGGTTCGATTCCCGCCGCCTCCACCAGCCTTCGCTTCCCCGCGCAGCGGGGAAGCCAGGGCCGGTGTCGTGACGCGGGGCAAAGGCGGGTCATGCCCGCGACCCCAACCCCTTCCTCCCCATCCTTTCCAGGCAGAACGCGGGTCCGGGCATTTTCCTGCTGGAGTTCCCCCCGACCGCGCGGGGGAATGGCCACCCAAACCGCCGGGGTTACCGTTGCAAGAGCAATGGTGTGACAATCAATGGGCATGATTCTGGACATAGCGCGGGAAACTTGGGAGGTGACGGGCCAGATGGCCCCGTACCTGCTCTTCGGGTTTCTCGTGGCGGGCGCGCTGAGCGCCTTTGTGTCGCCGGAGTGGTTTGAGCGCCATCTCGGCGGGCGCGGGTTCACGCCCGTGCTCAAGAGCGTGCTGCTGGGGGTGCCGCTGCCGTTGTGCTCCTGCGGGGTGATCGCCGTGACGGCGTCCATCCGCGCGCGCGGGGCGAGCCGCGCCGCGGCCACGGGTTTCCTGCTCTCCACCCCGCAGACCGGGGTGGACTCCATTCTGGCGACCTGGGGCATGCTGGGGCCACTCATGGGCGTGTTCCGTCCGGTGATCGCCCTGGTGAGCGGCCTGCTGGGCGGTGCGCTGGTGATGCTCTTCGGGGAACCCGAGGAGACCAGACGGCCGCCCGGCACGGAGAAGACTGCCTGCTGTTCGGATGGCTGCCACGACGCGGACGATCCGGCCCCGACGGGGGCGTGGTCAAAGACCCTGCGCGCGCTGCATTACGGGCTGGTGACGCTGCCCGCGGACATCGCGCGGCCGCTGGTGGTTGGCATGGTAATCGCGGGGGCCGTCAGCGCCCTCGCGCCGCCGGGGATGCTGGGCCCCTCGCTGGGCACGGGGCTTCCGGCCATGATCGCCATGATTCTCATCGGGGTTCCGCTCTATGTCTGCGCCACGGCGAGCATCCCGCTGGCGGTCGGATTCATGCACCTCGGCGTGTCGCCGGGGGCGGCGCTGGCTTTCCTGATCGCGGGGCCGGCGACGAATGCGGCCACCCTCGCCACGGTGTGGAAAATGATGGGACGCCGGACCGCGCTGCT
>JAKPUV010000639.1 GCA_029554925.1 Candidatus Hydrogenedentota bacterium
GTGCATGTTGCACGGCGTCACCATGCTCCAGGTGGACGCCACGCCCACCTGGCTCTTCTTGAAATCGCGGTCGCCGAAGCCCACCGCCCGCAGCATCGCGCGGCTCGCCGCGCGCTCCGGCGTCTCCGTCACGGCCGATGAGTACTTCCGGTGCCCCGTCTGCTTTGCGGACATGGCGCGTCTCCTGTGCGGGTTAAGTCACCGTCTCCAAACACGGCGTCCGCCCGGACTGTTCCCCGGCGGGCCCGGGGGAAGGGGGCGCGGGGTCACTTCTTCGGCGCGGCGGCGGCCCCCCGCTCCAGCAGCAGCTTCTGCAGCGCGGCCAGATTGTCCGCGTTCAGCAGGTCCACCCCGGCGTCGTGCAGCACCGGCCACACCGCGTAGGGGCGCGGCAGCCCCCAGAACCGGATGCGCCGGCCCTGGGCGTGGGCCTTTGCGACCAGCTCCTTCAGGAGCGCGGCCTCGTCCGCCGGCATCGCGTCCTTCCCGTTCCACTTGAACACGTCGCCCCAGCTCATGCTGACCATGGGCACGAGGTGCGGCGAGGGGTTCGCCTCCAGGTCCGGCAGGCGCCCGTCCACCGACGCGAGCCGCGTCTCCTGCGCCGCCATGGCGGCGCGTGGCGTGTTCCCCGAAATGATCACCGTCACCGCCCGCGTCTCCGTCGCGTCCTTCGTGAACGACGTCAGCATCTCCGCGTACTCCCGGAGCAGCGCGTCCAGGCGCGCGTAGGTCGCCTCCGCGTCGTCCTTGATGTCAATGAACAGCGTGACCGGAGGTCCGTCGCGGTAGACCCGCCCCCCGTTCTGTTTCACCCGCTCCCGCAGGGGGTCCAGATACATGCCCCGCAGGGTGCGCGCCGGGTCCGTCTTGTCCGCGTCATGCGCCACCAGCAGCTCCCCGTTCACCAGGAAGATGTCGGCCTCCACGCTGCAGAACCCCGCGTCCAGCGCGTCCAGCAGCGGCCGCGGGCGCGAATAGTCGTTGTGCGAATGCGCGCGCTCCAGCGGCACCACGGCGGGCGCCGCCCCCGCCGC
>JAKPUV010000641.1 GCA_029554925.1 Candidatus Hydrogenedentota bacterium
GACGGCGACGGGAAGGCGGACGAGGTGCTGCCCGCAGTGGCGGGCACGGTCTGGTACGAGGCGAACCCCGTGAAAGGCGGCGAGCCCGCGGTGCTGCGGCATGTCATCTCGGAGAAGGTGATGGACTGGGGGAGCGGCTGCGGCGATGTGAACGGCGACGGGCGGCCGGACGTGCTGCGGCCCAACGCGTGGTTTGAGGCGCCCGCCGACCCGCGCGCCGGGGAGTGGAAGGAGCACCCGCTGGCCCTCGGCGGGAAGGAGGAGGGACAGGCGGGGCACACGGCGCAGATTCTGGTTTATGACGTGAACCGGGACGGCCTGCCGGACCTCATCTCCAGCATCGCCCACGACTACGGCATCTTCTGGTGGGAGCAGCGGAAGGACGGGGACGCCGTGTCGTGGAAGCGCCACCTCATTGACGACACGTGGTCGCAGGCGCACAGTTTCATGCTGGCGGACCTGGACCTCGACGGCGACCTGGACCTCGTGACCGGAAAGCGGTTCATGGCGCACAACGGCGGCGACCCGGGCGAGTTTGAGCCCCTGGGCGTCTACTGGTACGAGCTGGTTCCGGGCCCCGCGCCGGAATGGAAGAAGCACATCGTCTCCTTCAACGAGGGGATCGGCTCCGGGCTGAACCTGGTGACCGCGGACCTCGACGGCGACGGCGACAGCGACATCGTGGTGACGGGGAAATGGGGCGGCCCCGTCTGGTTCGAGAACACGCTGAAATAGCCCGCGGTCAGACCTCGTCCCGGCCCTCGCCGAAGAGGGCCTCAATGAACTGGCGCGCGTCGAAGGGCTGGAGGTCCTCGGCGGACTCGCCGACGCCGATCATCACGATGGGGATGCCGAGCTGTTTCTGGATGGCCACGGCCATGCCGCCGCGGGCGGTGCCGTCGAGCTTGGTGAGGACCACGCCGGTCACCTCGAGGGCCTCGGTGAAGATTTTCGCCTGCTGGAGGCCGTTCTGGCCCGTGGTCGCGTCGAGGACCAGCAGCACCTCGTGCGGCGCGCCGGGCAGGCGCCTGCCCACCACCCGCTGGATCTTCTTGAGCTCCTCCATCAGGTTCACCTTGGTGTGGAGGCGGCCCGCCGTGTCAATCAGCACGTTGTCCACGCCGCGCGCCACGGCCGCGTCCACGGAGGCGTAGGCGACCGCCGCGGGGTCGGCGCCCTCCTTCTCGCGGACGATTTCGGCGCCCGTGCGCTCCGCCCAGACGGAGAGCTGCGCGCAGGCCGCCGCGCGGAAGGTGTCCGCCGCGCCCAGCAGGACGCTGTGCCCCCGCTCGCGCAGTTTCTGCGCCAGTTTGCCCGCCGTGGTCGTCTTGCCCGAGCCGTTCACCCCGGCGATGAGCGTCACGTGGGGCCCCTCCGCGGCCTCCCAGGTGACGGCGCGCCCGTCCCCCTCCATCAGCCGGACCATCTCGTCCTTCAGGAGGGCGTAGAGCTCGTCGGGCGTGGCGAGCCCGCGCTCGCGGACGAGGCGGCGCATGTCGGCCACGATCTGCAGCGTGGTCTCCACGCCCAGGTCGGCCTCGATCAGCGTCTCCTCCAGTTCCTGGTACACCCCCTCGTCCAGGCGGTCGCGCCCGGCGAAGATGCGCCGCACACCGCCGACCAGCGAGGTCCGGGTCTTGCCGAGCCGTTCCCGCAGTCTCGCAAAGAAGCCGCCAGAAGCCATGAGTCACGTCTCCGGAATGGGTTGTTCTGCGGGGCGCGCCGGGCACGGCACCCCCGCATGCAGGGGGCGAGTGTAGCACACGCGGAGGGGTCCGGGTCAGTAGGCGGCCCGGAGCGAGTAGGCCACCGCCTGGTAGATGCGCTCGCTGAAATCGGCCCGGGCCTGGAGGGCGAAACCGCCGTCCGGGTTCGCCGCCAGCTCTCCGGCGCCCGCGTAGTAGCTGTCCCCGCGGCGGATGCCCACGTCCGTCCAGTTCGCGAGGAACTTGGACGTGTCGGCGCCCTTGCTGCCCGTGCCGCGGATCGTGGTCCCGTCAAGAAGACGGGCCGCGAAGTAGTACTTGTCGCCCTCCAACCGGACCACCGCGCCGCCGACGAAGTTCATGCTGGTGCCCAGGCGTTCAAAGAGGGCGAAGGTCCCCTCCGCCGAGGGGTTGAGCACCGGATCCAGCCGCACGGTCTCCGCCTGGCTGGCCGTGGGGAAACTGTTGTCCAGCGCGCTTTCCAGCTCCGAGTAGATTGCGGTGTCGGAGCCCTCCCAGAACACAAAGGGGCGCAGCGTGATGGTCGGGGCGCCGTCGCCCTCGGGCACCGAGGTGAGCCGCGCGGAGAAGCCGGAAATGTTGATGCCCAGCCAGAGCACAAACAGCAGCCCCAGTACGGTGAGGGCGCCCACGAGGAAGGTGCGGCGGTTCTTCGACGCCTCCTCGTTCGCCATCATCGTGTCGGCGGCGAGACGCAGCAGACGCTGGTCGCGGAGGTTGTTGCCGCAGTACCGGCAGAGAAGCGTCCCCTCGGGATTCTCCTTGCCGCACTGACTGCACACCGCGTCAGCGTCTATGGTCTCTTTATACTCTTGTGCGAATGGGTCCTGGGCCATAACTCTGCATCCCGCATCTTACGCGTATTTTCGCATATTGTCTTCCGATTGTCCAGTTATTTTTCCTGCTTTTCCGAAAATCGCCTGCTTATTCTGCGCTTTTCCAGAGAAAATGTCAACTATCCGCGACGCAACAGCCGCACCCGGCCCGCGCGGCGCCGGTAAACCTGCGGCGGAGGCGCGTCGCCGGCCATCTCGGACGCGGGGGGCTCCGCCGACGGGGACGGCCCGGGAACCGCCACGGGAACGGCGGGAAACAGGTCGTCGGCGGTCCGGGGCAGGACGGTGATCCGGCTCCCCGGTTCATCCTCGTCGAGGTACGGCCTGCGTTTCTCGCGGCGGGCGTTGGGCACCAGCGAGTACCCGACGATGTCGCCGAGGTCCAGCAGGAAGGCCAGAATGAGGAAGAATATCTCCTTGAACCCGACGGTCTTCACATCCATCAGCTTGGCAAACACGGCGAAGAGGGGGCTCTCCGTCTTCACCAGTTCCGGCAGGGGGATGCCGGTGACCGCCGCGAGGTCCTTGATGATCACGCGCAGTTCGGCCTGGTTCTTATCAATGTCCTCCAGCGAGGTGGGCCGCGCGGCGCGGAGGAGCTCATCGGCCTTTTCCTTGGCCTGAAGCCCCTGCTCGACCCCCTGCAGCTCCACCTCGGTCTGCTTGGACAGGATGGTCAGGTTGTATTCCTCCTGGCGGGCGTACTGCCCGTATCCGGCGGGGGCCTTGCGCAGCCCCTTCACCTCGGCGTCCAGTTCCCCCTCCTGCTTGGCCACCCCCTTGAGCAACTCGGTCCGCTTCTCCAGCAGGACTCCCTGGGCCTCGGCCATGTAGGCCTCATAGGGGGCGCGCATCCGGTCGTTGGAGTAGCGCAGGTAGAAATCCTTGTCCGCCGTGCGGTAGAGCACGTCCATGTTGAAGGTGATGGAGATGAAGGCGACCACGGTGAGGCCGAGGATGCCCGCGATGTTGAGGCGCTTGTGCCCGCCGATGATGGCGATCTTCAGCGCGAGCAGCATCAGGCCGATGGCGACCGAGAGCCCCAGCGCCACGACGGAGCACTGCCACACCGCGTCCCCGGCCAGGGGGATGGGGATCTTGGGCTCCGGCAGGATGGAGTCGTTCAGGCTGGCGTAGGTGGTCCAGATGGACACCAGGGAAAGCATCGTCATCGCGACGCTCAGCAGCAGGCGGGTGGACCATGTCATGGCGGGACGCTCCTGGATGGGGAAAAGGGCAAACAGTCCGTTACCACCACTATAGGCGAAACGGGGAAAAAGTTCCAGCGCCTTTTTGGGGAGCCTTTGTTCCGGGCGGCGGGCGGAGGGGCGGCTATTCCGCCGGTTTCCCGCCTTTTTCGGGGGGCCGGGGCATCCGGGGCCCGCGTTTCTTGGGGGCCTTTTTCGCGGCCTCGTGGTCCTCGCGGAGGATCAGGAAAAGGTCGGAGACCAGCTCGCGGCCGGCGAGGCGGTTGATGCGGCGGATGATCTCCCATTTGGCGTAGGCGAAAGACTGCATCCAGGCGGCGTTCTCCACGCTCACGCGGAGCACGCCCTTCTTGACGGCGACGGGCTCGCCATGGCCGCAGAGCTCCTGTCCGGCGACATGGGGCCAATGCTCCCAGATGCGCGCCTGCTCCAGGGTCTTCCCCAGGGGGCTGCGCGTGATCATGTGGCCCAGGATGCTCTTCAGGGATTCGGGGTCATTCCTGTCCAAGGCAGCCTCCCTCCATGCGGAACACGGCGAAGTCCACGCCCATCCCCCGGAGGGGCTCCGCGGTCTGGGTGGTGGTGACGAGGGACTGCGTGCCCTCGGGAATGGCGGCGAAGAGGCTGCGGGCGCGGTCGGCGTCGAGTTCGGCCAGCACCTCGTCGAGCATGAGGGTGGGCAGGGTGCCGGCGCGCCGCCGCACCAGCTCCACCTCGGCCAGCTTGAGCGCGAGCACGGCGGAGCGCTGCTGGCCCTGGGACCCGTAGGTGCGCGCGGGCCGTCCGGCCACCAGCAGCTCCAGATCGTCCCGGTGGGGGCCGCGGCCCGTGAGGCGCTGGCGGACATCCGAGGCGCGCCCGCGCGCGAGGGTCTGGGCCAGCTCGTCGGGCGTGCGCACGTCGGGCAGGTAGGCCACCGCGAGGGGCTCGGCCTCGGCGATGCGCCGGTACATCTCGGCGGCCAGTTCGGACAGCTCCGCGATGTACGCCGCGCGCGCCTCCATGAGGGCGCGGCCGTGGGTGATGAGCTGGACGTCCCACACGTCCAGAAGCGCGCCTTCGGGCTCGCCGCGCCGCAGCAGTTCGTTGCGCTGGCGGAGGGCCTGGCGGTACTGCTGGAGGGCGAAAAGGTAGGGCGGGCTCAGCTGCGACAGCTCCATGTCGAGGAGCTTACGGCGGACAGAGGCCGCGCCCTTGACCAGCGCGAGGTCGTCGGGGCAGAAGAGGACCACCTTGACCCGGCCGAGCAGGTCGCTCAGGCGGCCCTGGGGGATGCCGTTCACCTTGAACCGCTTCGCGCCGCGCCACCAGTTTGCCTCCACCACCACGGGCGCCGCCGCCGTTTCGGCGCCGGCCTCCAGGCGCACATGGAACTCCTCCTCGCCGTGGCGCGCCAGCTCGGTGTCGGTCTGGGTGCGGTGGCTGCGCGTGGTGGCCGCGTAGACGACGGCCTCCAGGAGCGAGGTCTTGCCCTGCGCGTTGCGTCCGCACACGACATTGACGCCGGGGACGGGGGCGAAGTCCACGGCGGCGAGGCTCCGGAAGTTCCGGCAGACGACGCGGGTCAGGCGCATGGCGGCGCCGTCATGGCAGCGGGGCCAGGAGCAGGCAGTCGAACCCGAGGAAATGCCCCGGGCTGTCCGCGTCCTTCCCCTTGTTGACGAGGGAGAGCACATGCCTGCCCGCGGCCAGGGGCCCCGTCGGGAAGCAGTGCTCCTTCGACACGATGCTCTTGCTGTACAGGTTGACGGCGGCGCCGAGGGGCCTGCCGTCAAGCTGGGCCTCGAACTTTCCGTAGTCCCAGGAGTGGGTCAGGACAAGCACCAGCTCGTAGGTTCCGTCCGCGGGCACGTCCAGCGGGAAGTCCAGTTTCTGGTCCGCCGCGCCGGGGGTCCAGAAGAGCTGCCGCGCGCCG
>JAKPUV010000682.1 GCA_029554925.1 Candidatus Hydrogenedentota bacterium
CGCGCGCCGTAGAAGGCCGCGCCGAGCACGAGCGCGCCGATCAGGGACCCCCAGCTGCCGGTCAGCACCATGGGCAGGGCGCCGAACGCCACGCCGAACGCGAGGACAAGCGGCTCCTTTTGCCGGACACCATAGACCAGCATGCCCGTGCCAACGGCCCCGCAAACCAGGGCCACCATCATGTACCCGCCGCTCATGGCCGATCTCCCTGTTCCTGCGCCGAAGAACCCCGCGCCCCATCCCCTAGCTGCGCTCCTCCCATTCGTGGAGGCCGGCGGCCGCGAGGATGACCAGCACCCCGGCCGCCATGACAAGCCACCCCCACTCGATCGGGAGGTCCGCCCCGAACTTGGCGACCTCGGCCCGCCGCATGAGGTAGGCCGCCGGAATCACCGGGACACAGAGCCCCCCCGTCAGCCAGAGCCAGCGCGTCTTCCCCCAGAGCGCCAGCCCGAGCGTGGCCGCGGCGAGCAGCAGCACGAACGTGCCCGGCAGCACCCACGCCCCCACGAAACTGACCGTGCCGAGCTCGTCCATCCGCTCCACCGGCGCGAACACCCCCAGGAACAGCACCACCGCGCCGATCATCCCGACGATCTGCCGGGTCTCAACGTTTTCAAGGCTTTCCATGCCGCGTCTCCCGTGACCGGGCCGGCCCTTCGCCGCCCGGTCAAGATTCTACCCCTCCCGCAACCGCCGGGCAACTGTCCAGAAGGTGCGAATTGACGCGCGCCGGGCCGGGCGGGTAGTGTGGTGGCAACCCCACCCGAGGAGGCCCCGTGATGCGCGCTGCCGGATTCCTTGCCCTGGCGTTTGTGTCCTGTTCGTTTGCGGCATCCGCCGCGACGGTGGCTGAGCTGCCGCCGCTGGCGGGGGAGCCCCCCGTCGGCGACACGGACTGGCTCGTCGCCCGGCCGGAGGCGAAGGCGGCGGTCTACGCCGCGCCCGACGGCGGCATTGCCCTGTCGAACGGCCTGATCCGGCGCACCTTCCGCCTGGCACCGAACGCGGCGACGGTGGGGCTGGACAACGTGGCCACGGGCGAGCCGTACCTGCGCGGGGTGAAGCCGGAGGCGGTGGTCACGGTGAACGGCGTCCGCATCGAGGTGGGCGGCCTGAAGGGCCAGCCGAACCATGCCTTCCTGCGCGCGGACTGGCTGGACACCCTCACGACGGCCCCGGAGGCCATGCGCTTCACGGGCTTCTCCACCGGCCCGGCGGAGGAGCGCTTCGCGTGGAAACGGGTCCGCCGCGCCGCGCCCGACGCGGCCTGGCCGCCGCCGGGAGTCCACCTTGCCATGGACTACGCGATGCCCGACGGCGCGCCCGCCGAGCTCGCCGGGCTCCGGGTGACGGTCCACTACGAGATGTACGACGGCCTCCCCCTGTATTCGAAGTGGATCACCGTGGTGAACGGCGGGAAGGCCGCCGTGACGCTGGACGCGTTCACCAGCGAGCTGCTGGCGGCGGTGGAGTACAGCTCCGACGTCGAGGACCGCGCGGGGGCGGCGCGCCCGCCGAACCTGCACGTCGAGACGGACTACGCCTTCCTCGCCATGAGCCCGCTGAACGCCGGCCGCCACGCCTACCGATGGGTGCCCGACCCGGACTACGAGACGCAGGTGAACTACGAGAAGAAGAACCCCTGCCTGCTGGAGGTGGGGCCGGACCTCGGCCCCGCCGCGGTGATCAAGCCGGGGGACACCTTCGCGTCGTTCCGCGCCTTCGTCCTGCCCTACGACGGGTACGACCGCGAGCGCAACGGCCTCGCCCTGCGCCGCATGTACCGGACCATCGCGCCGTGGTGCACCGAAAACCCGCTCATGCTCCATGTGCGCCATTCGGACCCGAAGACCGTGCTGAACGCCATAGACCAGTGCGCGGACACGGGCTTCGAGATGGTCATCCTCTCCTTCGGCAGCGGCTTCGACATCGAGAACGAGAAGGAGGCCTACCGCAAGCGCCTGCGCCAGTACGCGGACCACGCGAAGGAAAAGGGCATCGAGATCGGCGGCTACTCCCTCCTCGCCTCGCGGTCCATTGACGCGAAAAACGACGTGGTCTCCCCGGAGGGCGAGCCGCCCGCCTTCGGAAACTCGCCCTGCCTCCTGAGCGAATGGGGCCTGGACTACTTCGGCAAGCTCCGCCGCTTCTACGAGACCAGCGGCTTCACCCTGCTCGAGCACGACGGGTCCTACCCCGGCGACGCGTGCGCGAGCGCGGAGCACCCCGGCCACCGGGGGCTGGCCGACTCGCGCTGGGCCCAGTGGCGGCTCATCACGGACTTCTACCACGAATGCCGGACGAACGGCGTGTTCCTCAACGTGCCCGACTGGTATTTCCTCAGCGGGTCGAACAAGACGGGCATGGGCTACCGCGAGACCAACTGGAGCCTGCCGCGCGACCAGCAGGTCATCCACACGCGGCAGAACATCTACGACGGCACCTGGGAGAAGGCGCCCAGCATGGGGTGGATGTTCGTGCCCCTGACGGAGTACCACGGCGGCGGCGCGGCGGCCACCATCGAGCCGCTGGACGAGCATCTGGACCACTACGAGCGCATGCTGGTGGGCAACCTGGCCTTCGGCGCGCAGGCCTGCTACCGCGGCCCGGAGCTCTACGACACCCCGCGCGTCCGCGACATGGTCGCCAAATGGGTCGCGTGGTACAAGGCGCACCGCGACATCCTCGAGAGCGACCTCATCCACGGCCGCCGCGCCGACGGCCGCGACGTGGACTGGATGCTCCACGTGAACCCCGCGCTCAAGACCAAGGCCATGCTCGTCGCCTTCAACCCCCTCGACACCCCCGTCGAGCGGGAGCTGAAGGTGAGCCTCTACTATTCCGGCCTCACCGAAACCGCCGCGGTGACGGACCCCGACGGCAAAACCGAAACCCTGCCCCTCGCGCGGGACCACACCGTCCGCGTCCGCATCGCGCTTCCGCCCCAGGGCTTCACCTGGCGCGCCTTCGAGTAGGTGGCGCGGGAGCGCGCGTCATGGCGAGCCCATGACCGCTGAAAACGTAGACGCGGCATCTTGCCGCTTTCTTGGGGTTTTCGTTGGCCCAAAGAACGCGGCAAGATGCCGCGTCTACTTTGCGGGCGTTCTCGCCGACCCACTTCATTAGCAGGGAACGGAGCCCTCTCGTTCCCGCCAAAACCCCGGCGCGCCCCGGCCACTTGCCGGGGCGGCCCCCGTTGGTTTAGGCTGGAAGCCGTCCGTCCCCGCGGCGCGGGCATGTGGGCCCGCCGGGGGACAGCGCGTCATTTCAACCGAGAGGGACTCTGGTCTATGGACAGCACGGCGTCGAAGGGCATTTCCCGCAGGAGCTTCGTGAAGGGGGCGGTCATGGCGGCTGCGGCCCCGTACATCATCCCGGCGTCGGCGCTGGGCGCGAAAGAGAAGGCCGCCGCCGGCGAGCGGCTGGTCATCGGGCTCGTGGGCTGCGGCGGGCAGGGCCGCGGCGTCATGGGCGGCGCGCTGGAGCAGAAGGACACGCAGGTGGTCGCCGTGTGCGACGTGAACGCGCAGAACATGGCGAAGGCGAAGGAGATGGTGGACCAGACCTACGAAAACACCGACTGCGCCACCTACAAGGACTTCCGCGAGCTGATCGCCCGGCCGGACCTGGACGCGGTGATCGTCGGCACGCCGGACCACTGGCACGCCCTGGTCTCCATCGCCGCCGCGAAGGCGAAGAAGGCCATCTACTGCGAGAAGCCGCTGACCTGGTCGCTGGGCGAGGGCAAGGCCGTCGTCAAGGCGGTGAAGGAAAACAAGGTCGTCTTCCAGACGGGCAGCATGCAGCGGTCGTGGCGCGAGTTCAAGCTCGCCTGCGAGCTGGTGCGCAACGGATACCTCGGGAAGATCACCCACATCAGCGTGGGCCTGCCCAACGGCAGCGACGCGAAATGGGTGGACGAGTACCCCGCGCCGCCCGAGCACCTGGACTACGACTTCTACGTCGGCCCGGCGGAGTGGGTCGCCTACCATCCCGACCGCCTTGACTGGAACTGGCGCTGGTGGATGGGCTTCGGCGGCAGCCAGATGATGGACTGGATCGGGCACCACGGCGACATCGCCCACATGGCCATGGGCTGGGACGAGACGGGCCCCGAGGAGATCACGCCGGTCATGTGCGAAATGCCCAGGGGCCGCAACAACCTCTACAACGCCTGGGGCAAGTACCTGTTCGAGTGCAAATACGCGGACGGCGTCACCATGACCGTCGGCAGCATGAGCGAGATGCCCGACGTCTTCCGCAAGTGCGGCGACACGGGCACCCAGTTCTTCAACAAGCAGGGCGACTGGATCTACGTCTCCCGCAAGGGCTGCCAGGCCAGCGACCCCGAAATCCTCAAGACCAAGATGCGCGACCGGGACTTCCGTTTCCGCGTCCAGCGCAACCACATGCGCGACTGGCTCGACTGCGTCCGCAAGGGCGAGGAATGCATCGCCCCGGCGCACGCCGGCCACCGCTCCGCCTCCATCGGCCACCTCGGCAAGCTCGCCCTGACCCTCGACGCCAAGCTCAAGTGGGACCCGAAGAAGGAGCTGTTCATTGACAACGACGCGGTCAACGGGCTCCTGACCCGGAAGTACCGCGGCGACTGGAAGCTCGACTGAGGCATCCCGCATCCGCCGTCACCCCGGGCGGGCCGGAAACACCGGCCCGCCCTATCCTTTTGCCGCCGCTTTGCCCGCAAAGGTGACTTTCCCCGCGCGGCGGGGGTACCATACACGGACCGGTCAGGGCTTTTCGGGCAACCACGGGGCGTCCGCCCCGCCAACACGACAGGAGACGCAGGGCATGGCCATTACGCTGATGAGCACGATTAAGGGTTCGCTGCTGGAGGGGTTTTTCCCGGAGGGGTGGGACCTGGAGAAGCTGGACGCCCTGTGCGGGCGGAAGCCGGAAACCATCGCAAAGGCCGAGAAGTGGTGGAGCAAAAAGTTCGAGGCGGTGCCGTGCGCTTCCCTGGCGGACTTCGACATGATGATGGGCCACGAGATCGCCTGGGAGATCGCCCAGGCGAAGGAGGCGAAAAAGCAGATTCTCTTCATCCTCCCCGTGGGCCCCATGGGCATGTACCGCTGGGCCGTCTACTTCCTCAAGGAGTGGAACGTGGACTGCCGCCACGTCCACGGGTTCAACATGGACGAGTGGAGCGACGCGAAGGGCGCCACGCTGCCCGCCAAGGACCCGGGGGCCTTCCAGAACGCCATGGAGCAGGCCTTCTACGGCCCGCTGGGGAAACTTTCAGTGCCGAAGAGCCAGCGCCACTTTGCGACAAAAGCGGAGCTGCCGAAATACGCGGACGCCATCGCAGCGCTGCGCGCGAAGGGCGGGCGGCTGGTCACGGTGTACGGCATCGGCCGCGCGTGCCACATCGCCTTCTGGGAGCCGCACTTCGCGAAGGAGTACGCCTCGGTGGCGGCCTGGAAGAAGGCGACCCACCGGCTCGGCGCGCTGCTGTGCCCGCTGACCATCGAGCAGAACGCCATCACGAGCTTCAAGAGCCGGACCACCCTGGTGCCCACCACGGCCAACACCATCGGCCCGGGCCTCTTCCTCCAGTCCGACCGCTGCATCGGCGGGGCGGACGGCGCGCTGGGCCGCGGCATGATGTGGCAGGGCATGTCGCTGTGGGCGACGCTCCACCACGAGCCGACGCCGTGGATCCCCAGCACCTTCATGCCGACCCTGCCCGGGCGGCTCTTCTTCCTGCAGGAGCTGGCGGGCCCGCTCGAGCCGGAGTGCAACTGAGCCGTGGTGATCTCGCGCGCATACGGCAAACGCCCCGAGAAGCGCTTCGACGAGCGGCATCCCGTCGTGGTGGCGGGCGCCGGCGTCACCGGCCTCGCCGCGGCGCGCCTGCTCCAGTCCCTCGGGGTTGAGTGCGTGGTCTTTGAGAAGGGCGGACGCGTGGGCGGCCGCTGCGCCACGCGCACCGCGGGCGACGCCGTGTTCGACTACGGCGCGCAGTTCTTCACCGCCCGCAGCCCGGAGTTCCAGCAGCTGGTGGCCGAGTGGACCGCGCGCGGCGTGGTGCGCGAGTGGACGCGCAGCTTCCCCTCGCTGGACGGCGTGGCCGAGCAGCCGGGCTTCCCGCGCTACTGCGGGGCCGACGGCATGTCGGGGGTGGCGGAGGCGCTGGCGGAGGGGGTGGACGTGCGGTTTGACCGGCGGATCAAGCGGATCACGGAGGCGCGCGGGTACTGGGACATGGAGATGGAGGAGGGGCCGGCGGTGCGCGCGGACGCGCTGCTGCTGACGATGCCGCTGCCGGTGGCGCTGCGCCTGATCAACGACGAGAACACCTGGCGCTTCGGGGCGCTGCTCGCGCCCGTGGCGGGGGTGCGCTATTTCCCCTGCTTCGCCGCCATGGCCGTGCTCGACGGCCCCAGCGGCCTGCCCGGCCCCGGCGCGCTGCGGATGGACGAGGGCCCCGCCGCCTGGGTGGCCGACAACCGGATCAAGGGCGTCTCGAAGGCCCATGCCGTGACCATCCACGCCACGCACGACTGGTCCGAGGACCATCTGGACCTTCCGCCGCAGGACGCGGCGCAGGCGCTCCTGGAGGCCGTGCAGCCCCATCTGGCCTCGAAGGCCGCGCAGGTGCAGGGCTACCGCTGGCGTTACAGCGCGCCCTCCGCCGTGCTGCCGACCATGCACTACTATCTGGACTGCCGCGCCCCCCTGTGCTTCGCCGGGGACGCGTTCGGCGGCCGCCGTCTCGAGGGCGCGGTGCTCTCGGGCCGGTCGGCCGCGCGCGCGCTGGCCGCGCGGCTCTCCGGGGAGAACGACGAACCATGAGCTTTACCAGGGAAGAGATGGCCGCGCGCGCGGCCGACGCCGGCATTGAGTGGGACTTTCTCGTCATCGGCGGCGGCGCGACGGGCGCCGGGGTGGCGGTGGACGCGGCGATGCGCGGGCTCAGCGTGCTGCTGGTGGACCGCGACGACTTCGGCAAGGGCACGTCGAGCCGCAGCACGAAGCTGGTGCACGGCGGGGTGCGCTACCTCCAGCAGGGCAACATCGCGCTGGTGATGGAGGCGCTCAAGGAGCGCGGCATCCTGCGGGACAACGCGCCGCACCTCGTGCATGACCTGCCGTTTGTCGTGCCGAACTACACCTGGTGGGAGGCGCCCTTCTACGGCATCGGCCTGCGCATCTACGACCTCCTCGCGGGCAAGCACGGCTTCGGCCCCTCGCGCAACCTGTCCGTCGAAAAGACCCTCGAGCGCATCCCCACCATCGAGACCGAGGGCCTGCGCGGCGGCGTGGTCTACTACGACGGCCAGTTCGACGACGCGCGCCTCCTCATCAACCTGGTGCGGACGGCGGCCGAGTTCGGCGCGGTCACTGTCAACCACATGGAGGCCGTGCGCATCCTGCGGCGGGACGACCTCGTCTGCGGCGCCGTGCTGCGCGACCGCGAGTCCGGCGGGGAGTTCACCGTGCGCGCCCGCGCCGTCATCAACGCGGCGGGGCCCTTCGTGGACGGCGTGCGCCGCCTCGACGAGCCGGACGCGCCGCCCATGATCCGGCCGAGCCAGGGCGTGCACATCATCCTCGACCAGTCCTTCCTGCCCGGCGACAGCGCCATCATGGTGCCGCACACCGACGACGGGCGCGTGCTCTTCGCCATCCCGTGGCGCGGCCGCACGCTGGTCGGCACGACGGACACGCCCATTGACGACCTGCCCAAGGAGCCCCGCGCCCTCGACCATGAGGTGGAGTTCCTCCTCACGCACGCGGCGCGCTACCTCACCCGCGACCCCGGCCGGGACGACGTGCTGAGCGTCTTCGCGGGGATCCGCCCGCTGGCGGCGGGCGACGCGGCCACCACGGCGGCACTCTCGCGCGACCACACGCTGCACATCTCGCGCAGCGGGCTCGTGACCATCACGGGCGGCAAGTGGACCACCTACCGCAAGATGGCGGAGGACACGGTGGACCAGGCGGCGACCATCGCCCGCCTCGACCCGCCCGCCTGCGCCACCAAGACGCTGCGCATCCACGGCCATGTGGAGCGGGCGGAGGAGTTCGGCGAGCTCGCCGTCTACGGCTCCGACGCGCTCTCCATCCTCAACCTCGTGCGCGAGTCGCCGCGGAACGCGGAGCCCCTCCACCCCTCCCTTGAGACCATCGAGGCGGAGGTGGTCTGGGCCGCGCGCAGCGAGATGGCGCGCACGGTGGAGGACGTCCTCTCGCGGCGCACGCGCTGCCTGCTGTTCAACGCGGCGGCCAGCGTGGAGGCGGCCCCGCGCGTCGCCGAGATCCTCGCGAAGGAGCTGGGCCGCGACGCCGCCTGGCAGGCCGCGCAGGTGCGGGCCTATGAGGAAACCGCGGCGGTGTACCGCCTCTGACCGCCCGAAAACCACGGAGAACGCCGGCATGAGAACCTCCATGCGTCTTTTCCAGATTCTTGCCGCCGCCACCGCCCTGCTGGCGGCGGGGTTCGCCGCCGCGCAGGGGAAACCCTATGAACTCGTCAAGGACGTGCAATACGGCGAGGCCAAGGGCGTCCCCCTGCTGCTCAACGTCTACAAACCCACCGGGCAGAACCGCAACCCGGTCTTCAAGCCCGGAGACACGGGCAGGGGCCTCGCGGTGATCGACGTCATCAGCGGCGGCTGGAACAGCAGCCCCGCGCGCGAGGGCGAGCACGCCGCCGCCGGCATGTTCGACGTGGTGTGTGCGCGCGGCTACACCGTCTTCGCCGTGCGCGTGGGGTCGGTGCCGGACTTCGACGGCCTGGAGATCACGGAGAACCTCCAGCGCGGCGTGCGCTGGGTGAAGGCCCACGCCGCGGACTACGGGATCAACCCCGACCGCATCGGCATGGTGGGCGCGTCGGCGGGCGGGCATCTGTCGCTGCTCTCCATGGTGCGCGGGAAGCCCGGCGACCCCAAGGCGGAGGACCCCCTGCTCCGCTTCAGCACGGGTGTTGCCGCCGTGGCGGTGTTCTTCCCGCCGACCCATTTCCTCAGCTGGAACGGCGCGCGAGCCCCGATAGACCTGGAGCCCGGCCTTCTGTTCACCGGCGGCGTGGCGGGGAAGACGGAGGCGGAGCTGGACGCGCGCCTCAGGGAGCTGTCCCCCGCGCTCCAGGTGACGCCGGGCCTGCCGCCCGCGCTGCTGGTGCACGGCGACTCGGACCCCGTGGTGCCGCTCGACCAGTCGGAGCAGATGATGAAGGCGCTCAAGGACGCCGGGAACGACGCGGAGCTGGTGGTGAAGAAGGACGGCGGCCATTTTTGGCTCACTATCACGGAGGAGATCATCCTGATCACCGACTGGCTCGACAAGAAGCTGGCGGGCGTGAAATGACGGAGCCGCGGGACGACGGGGAGCATCCGGTGGAGATGCTGCACCGGCCGGGGGCGCTGCTGCATGTGCGCCCGAAGACCCGAGGCCGCTTCCGCCGCGCGCGGAATCGCATCTATGCGGAGGCCCTGGGCGTCGCGCTGGTGATGGACGTCTTCCAGCCCGAGGGCCCGCCGAACGGACTCGGCGTGGTGGACGTCATCAGCAGCGGGTGGCGCTCCGACCGCCTTGTGCTCAACGAGCATGTCGGCTTCGGCCTGTGCGACGCCCTGTGCGGCGCGGGCTTCACCGTGTTCGCGGCATCGCCCGGATCGGCGCGCCTCTTCGAGGGGCGCGACCTGGTCCTCCACGTGCACGCCGCCGTGCGCCATGTGCGCCACCACGCGGCCGAATGGGGCGTGGACCCCGCGCGTCTCGCCCTCGCGGGCGCCTCGGCCGGCGGACACCTCGCCGCGCTCGCCGCGTTGTCGCCGCAGACGGGGCGCCCCTCGGGCCGCGAGCCGCACCGCCGCCACGACTCCTCCGTCGCCGCCGTCGCGGCGTTCTTCGCGCCCTCGGACTTGGAGGGGCTGTTCGACGGGGACGCGGGCCGCGAGGCCGCGCGGCAGGGCATCCTGTGGGGGGACCTGCTCTTCCACGGCGGCGCGGCGGCGAGAACCGACAGCGAGATCGCGGCGCGCGCGCGGGAACTCTCCCCGCTCCATGCGGCCGCGTCGTTCAGGGAGCGGCACGCGGGCCAGACGCCGCCGCCGTTCCTGCTGGTGCACGGCGACGCGGACCCCGTGGTGCCGCTGGAGCAATCGCTGCGCCTGGCCGACGCATTGCGCGCCGGGGGCGGCGTGGCCGACGTGCTGGTGCGCCCGGGGGGCGGGCATCCCTGGCCCGACGCCGGCGCCGAATGTGCCAAGACGGCGGCGTGGCTCGCCGCCCATCTGCGCTGATCGATTCCCCCCGCTCCCTCCATGACAAAACGCCCATGCCTTGACTCCGGCGGGGTGCCTTTCGGCATGCCCCCGAAATCCAAGGCACGGGCGTTGTCGCGCGGGACTTACCTCCCGTGCCGCGCGGGCCCGGGAGCGCCTGGCGTGGGGAAAACTACTTCTTCGCGGCCGGGGCCTTCTTGGCGGCCGGCTTCTTCGCCGCGGGCTTCTTCACCGCCGGCTTCTTGGCAGCCGCGGGCTTCTTCGCCGCAGGCTTCTTCGCGGCCGCAGGCTTCTTCGCCGCAGGCTTCTTCGCAGCCGCCGGCTTCTTCGCCGCAGGCTTCTTCGCCGCAGGCTTCTTCACAGCCGCTTTCTTCACTTCCGCCATTGCTCGTTCCTCCTGTCTTGAACGACCTCGTCTCTCTTCCGCACCGCGCGGAGGCGTTTCGCGGACAACAGGTCTCGCGAACCGCCCGCCGTTCATGCACACCATGAACGGCGCACTTCCACAGATGCGCTGCGCATCCGCAAAAGGCGTGGGAAAAGGCTCCGGGCCGGAAGGGGCTGCCGCGTCTTCCGCAAGCGCGGCGCCCCTTGACTCCGACGTGTCGGCTTGTTGGTCAGTCCACACGAGAAAGAGTTCTTCGTCTGATTTTTTCCGCGCGCGCCGTCGAAAAAAATCCGATCCGTTGAACAGCCCGGAAACTTGATTCAACTTTGACGCCGAATGTGTAGCAAACAAAGAGGAAAAAATCAAGCGTCAAGCCGAACTTTTTTTCTTTTTTTTCGGCGGCGCTTTATTCGGCCGCGGCCGATTGGGTACCATGTGCGCGTCCGCGGAGAGAACCCCGCGCGGTGAAAGGAACGAGCGATGACGGATGAAAGGAAGCGCCACGGCGAGCTGCTCGGGCGGTTCAAGAATGTGCGCGTCATGGCGGTGGGCGACATCTACCTCGACGAGAACATCTTCGGCTCCGTGACGGAGGTGAGCCTCGAGGCCCCCATCCCCGTCTTCGAGGTGCATGAGAAGAGGCACAACCCCGGCGCGGCCGGCAACGCCGCGTGCAACGCCGCGTCCCTCGGCGGGCGCGTCACCATGGTCGGCGTGGTGGGCGACGACGTCAACGCGGGCATTGTGCGGCGCGCCTTTGAGGAGCGCGGCGTGGACACGTCGGGCATCGTCACCGACCCCTCGCGCGCGACGAACACCTACGGCAAGCTCAAGGCCGGCGGCCACAACATCCCCATGCAGGAGGTGCTGCGCACGGACACGCCGAAGCCCCGCATGGTGTCGGGAAGCGCGGAGGAGGCCGTCATCGCGCAGATACGCCGCCTCGCGCCGGAGGTGGACGCGGTCCTCATCGGCGACCAGGTGTCGGCGACGGTCTCCGACGCCGTGTACGCGGCGATCATGGAGTGCGCGGAGAAGTTCTCGCTGAAGACGGTGGCCGACTCGCGCGCCCGCGCCGGATACTTCGCCGGCGTGGACGTGATCAAGCCGAACGACCGCGAGGCCGGGCTCGCCGCGGGCATTGACGTCGTGGACGAGGCGTCGCTGATGGAGGCCGGCCGCTTCCTCACCACGCGCGCGAGGAACGCGATGGTCACGCGCGGCCCCGAGGGCATCACCGTGTTCGCCGCCGACGGCTCCGTGGAGACCGTGCCGATCCGGCCCGTGCGCGCCGTGGACGTCACCGGCGCGGGCGACACCGTGGCCGCGACCATCGTGCTCACGATTGCCGCGGGCGGATCGCTGCACGACGCCGCCGTGCTGGGCAACCTCGCCGCGGGCATCGCCGTGGCGCAGCCCGGCGTGGTCACCGTGTCCAACGACGAGCTGCGCGACGCCGTGCTCGGCCCCGACGGGCCGGAGAAGCTCAAGTCGGTGGAGCAGCTGCGCGGAATCGTGGAGCGCCTGCGGCGCGACGGCAAGAAAGTGGTGTGGACCAACGGCTGCTTCGACCTGCTGCACGCCGGGCACATCTCCTACCTGCTCAGCGCGCGCGCGTGCGGGGACGCGATGGTCGTCGGGCTCAACACGGACGCCTCGGTGCGCGCGCTGAAGGGGCCGGAGCGGCCGGTGGTTAACGAGATGGACCGCGCGCTGGTGCTGTCGGCCCTGGAGTGCGTGGACTACGTGGTGCTCTTCGGCGACCCGTCGCCCCTGCGCCTGATCGAGGCGCTGCGGCCCGACGTGTACGCGAAGGGCGGCGACTACACCCTGGAGACCATCGTGCAGGAGGAGCGCCGCGCCGTGGAGGCCTACGGCGGGTCCATCGCCATCATCCCCGGCCGCGAGGGGAAGTCCACCACCGGCCTCATCAACAAGATCTCCGGAAAGCCCTGACGGCCCGCGCCCCGGGTCAGAGCAGCTTGCCGGTCTCGCCGAAGCCCTCGCGCTTGCAGCCGCCCTCGCACCCGTCCCAGCAGTAGGTGCACAGGCTCCCCATGGGAAGCGTGGTCGCCTCCACCATGTCGTCCAGCCGCTGGTACTGGAGCGTCGTGAGCGACAGCCGCGTGCGGATGCGCTCGACCATGGCGTGGTAACGGTCGGAGTCCGGGTTGGCGTACTCGTCCAGGTGCCGGTCCGACTCGCCCTCCAGCTCCTTCACGGCGCGCCGCGCCGCCAGGTCCATCTCCGACTTCGACCGCGAGAAGTTGAGGAACTTGCACCCGTGCACCAGCGGCGGGCAGGCGGGGCGCATGTGGACCTCCAGCGCCCCCGCGTCGTAGAGACGCTGGATCGTGTCCTTGAGCTGCGTGCCGCGCACGATCGAGTCGTCGCAGAAGACGATGCGGCGCCCCTGAATCAGCTCGCGGATGGGGATCAGCTTCATGCGCGCCACGAGGTCGCGCGTGGCCTGGGCCTGCGGCATGAAGCTGCGCGGCCAGGTGGGCGTGTACTTTGCGAAGGGGCGGCCGTAGGGGATCTTCTTCTCGTTCGCGTAGCCGATGGCGTGCCCCGTGCCCGAGTCGGGGATGCCCGCC
>JAKPUV010000710.1 GCA_029554925.1 Candidatus Hydrogenedentota bacterium
CCGCTGATCCCCCTCGGCTCCTGGATCGGCAAATGGATGCACCACAACGTCTCCGAGCGCGCCTTCAACTGGGTCATCTTCGTGCTGACGGTGATCGCCAGCGTGCACCTGGTGTTCGGGGTGAATCTGGTGTCGCTGGCGTTGGGGCTGGTTTTCTGAGATGGACGGTATGGACAGGATGGCTTGATTGCTCCTTGTCCATACTGTCCATATCGTCCATTCGGTCCATCTTCTCTCCTCCCCCCCGCCCTTTCTTGTAGACAAGTCCGTTGCCCCGTCCGCCGGGGCTCTGCTATTCTGCGGGGGTCGCGAAAGGTACTCGCCATGAAAACCCCGCTGGCCGTATTCCTTCTAGGGCTGTCGCTTGCGGCGCAGTCGTTCGCCGCGCCGGAGAACCTGGCCTATTCCGCCCGCATCACCGCGAACAGCGAGTTCAGCCCGGACTACGCCGCGGCGGGCGTGGCCGACGGCCGCATTCCGCCGATGGGGTCGCAGGGCGACCTGGGCCAGGCCTGGTGCGTGAACGGCGCGGCGGGCACGGAGCGGGGCGAGCTGGTGTTCGAATGGGACGCCCGGGTGACGGTGGGCGAGGTGGTGTTTCATGCGCGGAACGCGTGGCTGCAGGAGGACGGCTGGCGGCGGTGCGCCCTGTACGCCGGCAGCGCGGCGCGCCCCTTTCACGAGGCGGCGCTGGAGATGCGCGACGGCCCCCAGCGCATTTCCCTGCCCGAGCCGGTTTCCCTGCGCAAGCTGCGGCTGGTCTTCACGGAGCCCTTCGGCGGGCCGAACCCGGGCGCGTCGGAGGTGCAGGTTTTCGCCGAATCCCCCGACGACGCGGCGCTGGCCGCGCTCAAACAGCGCGCCGCCCTCCGGCTCATGCCGTGGGTGGACCGCGTGGACCCGGACCGGCTGGAGGCGCTGATCCGGCGGCTTTCGGCGGCCCACGGCGCGGCGTATCCCGAGGCGCAAACCCATCTGGAAACGCTGGCGGAACTGCGGAACACGCCGGACAACGGGGAGGCGCTGGCGCGGCTTCAGCGCGCCGTGCTGCTGTTCGACGTGGACGCGCTGCTGGCGATCCGCCGCCATGAGATCGTGGCGTCGCATGTCTACACCTACCACTACGAGGGGTTCAAGGCGGGCGGCGGGCTGTACGTTGTCCCCGCGCACGACGACACCGCCGCACCCCTGGAGCTGGCGACCTCCCCCGAGGGGCAGATCCTCGACTGCGACCTGTCGTATGACGGGCAGACCGTCCTGTTCAGCCTGCGGCAGACGGAGAAGGAGGGCTACCACCTCTGGACGGTGAACGTGGACGGCACGGGGCTGAGGCAGGTGACCGAGGGGCCGTGGCACGACTACAACGGCTGCTGGCTGCCGGACGGCGGCATCGCCTTCCTCAGCACGCGCGACGCGCAGTTCGCCTACTGCTGGCACGCGCCCGTCGGCGTGGTCCACCGGATGGACGCGGACGGCGGCAACGTCCGCCGCCTGTCGGCGAACTACCTGAACGACTTCACGCCCTACGTGCTCGACGACGGCCGGATCATCTTCTCGCGGTGGGAGTACGTGGACCGTCCGGCGATCCCGATCCAGAGCCTGTGGACCGTCAACCCCGAAGGCACCACGCTGGCCGGGTATTTCGGCAACCGCGTGCTGTCGCCGGGCACCTTCATGGAGGCGCGGTCCATCCCCGGCACGGGAAAGATCGTCTGCACCATGACGGGCCACAACGGTCCCACGCGCGGGGCCATCGGCGTGGTGGACCGCAGCTTCGGCGTGAACGCGCAGGAGGCCATCCTGAACATCACGCCCGACGTGCCCGTGCCCGCGGTGGACGAGGGCAACGGCAACACGGACGGCACGAAGCAGTACAGCTGCCCCGTGCCGCTGGACGCCGACCGCCTGCTGCTGTCCGCGCAGGGGCCGGTGCTCGCGCGCGATTTCGAGGGGGGCTGCCAGTCCCAGGCGCTGCCCGCGCCCGGCGACGGCATGCAGTGGTTCTCCGCGCAGCCCGTGCGGCCGCGTCCGCGCCCGCCGGTCATCGCGCCGGCCCCGCTTCCCGAGAACCCGGCGGCGGACGCGGTGGTGACGCTTCAGGACGTGTACGCGGGCCTCGGCCCCAAGGTGCGCCGGGGCGACGTGGCGCGGATCCGCATCGTGCGCGAGATGCCCAAGACCGTCCGCATCGACCCCAGCCTGCGCGCCTTCGGGTTCCAGTTTCCCGTGGTCTCCTGCGGGGCCACCTACGCGCCCAAGGACGTGCTGGGCGAGGTGCCCGTCGCCCCCGACGGCTCCGCGTGCTTCCGCGTGCCCGCGGGGATCCCGGTGTATTTCATGGCCCTCGACACCGAGGGGCGCGCGCTCCAGCGCATGCGCACCTTCACCCAGTTCATGCCCGGCGAGCGCCAGGGCTGCGTCGGCTGCCACGAGCCGCGCCTCCAGACCCCGGCGGCGCGTCGGAGCCTCGGCGCGTCCGCCGCGCCCTCCGCGATTGAGCCGCCCGAGTGGGGCGCGGGCGGGTTCAGCTATCCCGGCGTGGTCCAGCCGGTCCTCGACCGCCACTGCGTGGCGTGCCACGAGCCGCGCAACGCCGGGGGCGGCCTCGACCTCACGGGCGGCCGGACCGACTACTTCAGCGTGTCCTATGAGATGCTGGCGCGCGAGCCGCAGGGCCCGGCGGGCAGCCCCTACGTGAGCTGGATCCCCACGTACAACGGGCAGGAGCAGAACATTCTCAAGGTGGACCCGCTGACCTGGGGTTCCCCCGCGAGCCGGCTGGCGGACCTGGTGCGGAGCGGCCATCCGGACGCCGCCGGGAACCCGCGCGTGCAACTGAACGACGCGGAGAAGCGGCGCGTGTATGCGTGGATAGACCTGAACGTGCCCTACTACGCCACCAGCGAGACCTCGCACCCCGACGCGGAGGGCTGCCGCCGCATCTACAGCCCCGCCGTGGACGAGACGCTGAAGGCCGTGGCCGCGCGCCGCTGCGCGGAGTGCCACGCCCAAGGCGTGCCCCGCCACGAGTGGACGCGCGTCACCGAGCCGGAGCTGAACCCCTTCCTGCTGGC
>JAKPUV010000750.1 GCA_029554925.1 Candidatus Hydrogenedentota bacterium
GGGGCCGACGGTACAGTCCGGATGAGAGAAGGTCGCGGAACAACGGCGCCGCGCCGGCCCAAAATGGGCGGCGGGCGTTGGGTCCGCGTGTTTCCCCGAAGGCCGGAAAGGCTTTCGGGAGTTTTGTTTAATGGCCCGCGATGATGAAAGGCACATGGCGCGCGCGCTGGAACTGGCGGCCCTCGGCCGCGGCAGGACCAGCCCCAACCCCATGGTGGGGTGTGTCATCGTCCGCGACGGCGCGGTGCTGGGCGAGGGCTGGCACGCGCGCGCCGGGGAGCCGCACGCGGAGGTGAACGCCGTGCGGGCGTGCCCCGGCGGCGACATTGCGGGGGCCACGGTCTACGTCACCCTGGAGCCGTGCGCGCACGAGGGGAAGACGCCGCCCTGCGCGCCGTTCCTGGCGGCGCTGCGCCCGGCGCGGGTGGTGGCCGCGATGCGCGACCCGAACCCCCTCGTGGCCGGCCGCGGTCTGGCCCTTCTGCGGGAGGCGGGCGTCGCCGTGGAGGAGGGGCTGCTGGAGGCGGAGGCGCGGCGGCTGAACGAGATCTTTGTAAAGTTCATCACCACGGGGCTGCCCTTTGTCGTGGCGAAGTGCGCCATGACCCTCGACGGCAAGATCGCCACGCGCACGGGCCATTCTCGGTGGGTGAGCGGGGAGGCCGCCCGCCGGCGCACCCACGAGCTGCGGGACAGCCTGGACGCCATCCTGGTCGGCAGCCGCACGGTGATGCTGGACGACCCGAGCCTCACCACGCGGCTGGACGACCGGCCGGGGCGCAACCCGGTCCGCATCATCCTGGACGCGGGGGAATACCTAGACGGCAACCGCGAGGTGTTCCGCAAGGGCGGCGCGCCCACCTGGATCGCCACCACCTCCACCGCGCCCTACCCCTTCGCCGACACCGTGCTGCGGATGCCCGGGGGGCCCGGCGGCGTGGACATGCGGCTGCTCATGCAGGTGCTGGCGGAGCGCGGCGTCACCTCGCTGCTCATCGAGGGCGGCGGCGCCACCCTGGCGTCGGCCTTCGAGGCGGGAATCGTGGACAAGGTTTGCTTCTTCATCGCCCCGAAGATCGCCGGCGGCCGCGACGCCGTCACGGCGGTCGAGGGGCTCGGCGTGGAGACCATGGACGAGGCGCTTCCGCTCTTCGGCATGGAAGTGTCCCGGATCGGCGATGACCTCATGGTGGAGGCGTACACCCGGCCCCCGGCCGCGCCGGAGGGGGAGGTCTAGCATGTTCACGGGACTCATCGAGGAGATCGGCGTGGTGGCGCGGAAGTCCGGCGCGGAGCTGGAGATTTTGGCGGAGCACGTCACCGGCGGCCTCGCGCCGGGCGACAGCGTGGCCGTGGACGGCGCGTGCCTCACCGTGGCGGCGTTCACCGCGAAGAGCTTCACCGTGCAGGTGTCCCCCGAGTCGTGGGCGCGCACCACGCTGGGGGCGCTCAAGCCCGGCCACGCCGTGAACCTGGAGCGCGCCATGCGCGCCGACGGCCGCTTCGGCGGGCACTTTGTGCTCGGCCACGTGGACGGCGTGGGGCGGGTCGAGGGCGTGCGCGACCAGGGCGAGTTCTCGCTCTGGCGGTTCCGCGCACCCGACGCCGTGGTTCCGTACCTCGTGCCCAAGGGCTCCATCGCCATAGACGGCGTGAGCCTCACCATCGTTGACCCCGACCGCGACCGCTTCAGCGTCGCGGTGATCCCGACCACCGTCAAACACACCACCCTCGCGCACAAGCGCGCGGGGGACGCG
>JAKPUV010000767.1 GCA_029554925.1 Candidatus Hydrogenedentota bacterium
CGCCACGGGCCACAGGGCGCGCCGCCGCCGGGTGGCGCAGAGCAGCGCCCCCGCGAGGGCGAAGGCGCCCATGGCCAGCCCCACCGGACTCGC
The DNA here is from genome assembly GCA_029554925.1 of Candidatus Hydrogenedentota bacterium. Classification (GTDB taxonomy): domain Bacteria; phylum Hydrogenedentota; class Hydrogenedentia; order Hydrogenedentales; family CAITNO01; genus JAAYBR01. Next base: position 94 of record JAKPUV010000767.1, read on the forward strand.
CTTGCCGAAGGAGAGGAAGGCGTGGAAAGAGCCGCCATGCCCGCAGAAGGTGGGGCCCATCATGAGAAGCAACTGCTCGCCCAGCACCGTCCAAGTCTGTTTCACGATGCCCGCCGCCCCCAGCGCCCCCGGCGCCGCGTACCACTTGGCGTAGCCCAGGCCCTTGGCGAGGATCGTGTGGGGCACCGGCGACCCGTAATAGAGCGTCGTGAACGCGATCCACGGCAGGTACAGCGCCAGCGCGACCGGAATGACCACGGTGAACAGCCGCTTCCTGTCGTGGAGGAGGCCGTACACCCCCGGGATGACCGTCCAGAACGCGAAATCGGGCCGGGCCAGCATGCACAGCCCCAGACTGATTCCCAGCGCCAGGGGTTTCCAAGCCACCGTGTAGTAGAACGACATCACCAGAATCAGCGTGGCGAGCTGCGTCTCCATGCCCGCCATGCCGAAGAGGATCTGGTGGTGCTCCACCGCCAGAAACCCCGCCACCATCAGCGTCAGCGGCGTGGACAGGCGCACCGACGGGTGGATGCCCAGCGCGACGGCGTAGACCACCGTCAGCGCCGCCGCGGGAATCGAGACCAGCTTGATGAACTCCAGCCCCAGCCCGATCCGGACCAGGTCCGCCGCCAGCGGCACCAGCACGCTGAGCGGGCTCGTGAACCCGTGCAGCGGCGGCTCCCCCGGCCGCACATGGGTCAGCCCCAACCCCGCCGCAAAATTCTCCGAATGCAGGCAGGTGATCAGCGAGTCTTCCCAGTACCGGTTGGTGACCGCCCAGAACACGATCCGCAGGAGCATCGCCAGCGCCGCCAGCGCCAGACCCGCCCGGACCGCCGCCCGGTTCTCCGGCGCGTCGAACCCGTCCAGCGAAAGCGTTCTGCCCAGGAAATGTGCAATCCGGTCCATGTCTCTTCCGCCGAGCTCCGTTTCCCGGCCATGATGCACACACCGCCCGTATGCCTGCAAGGTTTGCCCCCCCGCGGTGCGGGGCAGACGGTGTCCGCAGATGGGTCAGAGTCACGCAGATGAAGGCCAATGGAGGGGGAGTGCAGGGGGCGGGGGGGACGTGCTATGCTGGGCGGAAAGCGGCGGCATTGGCCCCGGAAGAGAAGGAGACCACACATGCGTCATTTGGTGCTTTTTTCGATGTCCGCGGTGCTGGCGGTGGGCGGGGCGGCGGCGGCGGACCTGCGGGTGGGCATGATCGGGCTGGACACGTCGCATGTCACCGCGTTTACCCAGCTGCTGAACGACCCGGCCAACCCGAAGCATGTGCCGGGGGCGAAGGTGGTGGCGGCGTTCAAGGGGGGCAGCGCCGACATTGAG
>JAKPUV010000769.1 GCA_029554925.1 Candidatus Hydrogenedentota bacterium
CGTGCTGGCGGAGGCCGCCGACCGGCTGTGGGCGCGCCGGCAGGACTTTCGTGTGGCGGCGACGCTGCCCCCCGGCGGTCCGGCGCGGCCCTGGCTGGAGCCGCTGGGCTGGGTGGCCCATGACCGGATGCCGGGCCTGTACGCCCGCGCCGCCGTGTGTGCGGTGCCCAGCGTGTGGGAGGAGCCCTTCGGACTCGTGGCCGTGGAGGCCCTGGCGGCGGGCCGGCCCGTCGTGGCCAGCCGGACCGGCGGGCTGGCGCGTATTGTCGCGGACGGCGAGACGGGTCTGCTGGCGCCTCCGGGCGACGCGGCGGCCCTCGCGGACGCGCTGGCGCGGCTGCTGGACGACCCGGCGCTGCGGGCGCGCCTCGGCGCGGCGGGCCGCGCGCGCGCCCTCGCCGAATACGCCCCTGCGCGCATCCAGGAGACGCACTACCGGCCCCTGTGGGACGCCTTGGCGGGGGGGCGGCCATGAAGCGGCGCGTGGCCTTTGTGGACCTGGTGTTCAGCTGGCCGCCGAACGGCGGCGCGGACGCGGACCTCTTCCATGTGATGGCGGGCCTCCAGCGGGAGGGCGTCGAGGTGCGCCTCTTCCTCCTGCGCGAGGAGGGAAGCCTGGAGCGCGGGGTGGTCCACGGGGTGCTCCCCTTTCCGGTCACCCCCCTCCCCTTTCCCCACAACCGCCTTAACGCGGAGGAGGTGGCGCGCCGCTTCCGGGAGGCCGTGGCGGAATGGGGGCCGGATGTTGTGCTGCTGACCCACGGGTTTTGCCTCAAGCCGCATGTCGCGCGCGCGCTGGCGGAGTTCCCCCTCGTGGGCCGGTACTACGCCCACGAGCTGATGTGCGCGCGGGACGGGTTCCGCTACCGTGACGGCGCGTCGTGCCCGAACGACTTTCTGCGGACACCCGGCGTCTGCCGAGACTGCGCCGCCGAATCTCTGCGCCCGGAGATCGCCTCCGGCGAGTGGCGGACCTGGGTGTCGGACTACGTCGCCGCCCAGGCCTGGCGGCCCCGGCACCATGAGACGGTGACCGCGTCCCTGGCGGTCTTCCGGGAGGTCGTCGTGTCAAACCGGTCGCTGCGGAAGGAGCTGCTTCCCCACCACCCGGTGGTGACGGTGATCCCCGGGGGGGTGAATG
>JAKPUV010000797.1 GCA_029554925.1 Candidatus Hydrogenedentota bacterium
ATGCCGGACACGGTGGTGTACTGCGGCAGCGGCACCATGTCATCGCCGTGGGAGCCGAGGACCATGGTGTCCACGTTCTTCATGCTGACGCCGAGCTCCATGGCGACAAACGAGCGCATGCGCGCGCTGTCGAGGCAGCCCGCCATGCCCAGGACGCGGTTGGCCGGGAAGCCCAGGCGCCTGTACGCCAGGTACACCATCACGTCGAGGGGGTTGGTCACGATGATCACCACGGAGTCCGGCGCGTGGGTCTTGATGCTGTCGCACACCGCGTTGAGGATGCGGGCGTTCTTCTCCAGCAGGTCGAGGCGGGTCATGCCCGGCTTGCGCGGCAGCCCCGCCGTCACCACCACCACGTCGGCCCCGGCGATGTCGGCGTAGTCGTTCGTGCCGGTGCACACGCCGCTGTACCCGCGGATCGGGCCGGCCTCCGTCAGGTCGAGGGCCTTGCCCTGCGGCAGCCCCTCCACGATGTCCGTGAGCACGACGTCGCCGAGCTCCAGCTCCAGGCAGTACTGCGCCGCCGAGGCGCCCACGTTGCCCGCGCCGATGACCGCGATTTTGAAGTGTTTGCCAGCCGACATGGTGCCATCTCCTTTTGTTATAGAGAAAAATTTCTCTAATTGTACCGCCCCGTGCGCGTCTTTGTCAACATGCCCGCACCGGGGCGCATTCCCGCCCTAGCAGCGCTTCTCCGGGAAATAGTGCGCCTCGATGAGGCAGCAGACCGTGTGCCAGAGCGTCGCGTGGGCCTCCTGCACCGCCTTCGTCGAGTCGCCCGGGGCTTTGACCGCAATGTCCGCCTCCCCCGCCAGATAGCCGCCCTTGGGCCCGGTCATGGCCACGGAGACCCCGCCCTTCGCCTTCGCCACGCTGACGGCCATGCGGCAGTTCGGCGCGTTGCCGCTGGTGGAAAGGACCAGCAGGACGTCGCCGGGGCGCATGAGGGCGTTGAGCTCCTGGGCGAAGGCCACGTCGCGCAGGGGCGAGTCGTTCTCCACGGCGGTCTTAAGGGCCGAGTTCAGGCCGAGGGTCACGCCGCGCAGGCCCGCCTCGAGGTGGGCGCGCAGCTCGTCCCCGAAGGGCAGGCCGTCCAGCGCCGCCGCAAAGGCGGGGTCCAGTGTGCGCCTCCGCTCGAAGCTCTTGCAGAGCTCGCCGACGATGTGGACCGCGTCCGCGTGGGACCCGCCGTTGCCCGCGGTGTAGAGTGTGCCGCCGCCGTCATAGCAGCGCACCAGGACGTCGTGGACCGATTCCAGCGCGCCCGTCATCGGGGCGAGGTCGGGCCGCCGCGCCAGCATCTCGGCGAGGATTTCCTGTTCCAATGCGTTGAAAGGCATGTGCGTCTCCTGTGTCCGCCGCGCGGAAAGCCCTCCCCGCGCGTCCGGAAAAGTATAGCAGGGCCGCCGCGCGGGGAGCCAGAGACGGCGGGGCGGGCCACTAACCACGGACGGACATGGACAATATGGACTGGATGGACGGAATGGACACAAGCCCACGGAAGGCCCGCCACCGTCTTCGTCCATGCTGTCCCTGTCGTCCATATCGTCCATCTTCCTGCGTCGTCCCCGTTGCGCCCTTTGGGCCCCCGGTGTATGATGGAGCCCATTCAAGGAGGGCGTCCCATGCGGACAACGGGTGTGTGGGGCGGCGTGCTATGCGCCGCCGTGATGGCGGGGATGCTCTTCCCCGGAACAGCGGACGCGCAGAAACCCAAGACTCCGGATCACTTGGTCTATCCCGGCCTGCCCGGGGGGCAGATGCGCGCGGACCTGGTGGCGGGCGTGTTCCTCTCCATGAAGTACGGCAATCTCTGCGCCGACGACCTGGAGACAGGAACCACGCGGTGGACCGCCCCCGTCTCTCTCAGCCAGGACGCGCAGGGCCGTCCGCAGGGAGGCGTCCGGTTCGGCGAGCGAATCTCGCTGGTCTATTCAGCGGACGGCACCGCCTTCCTGCTGGACAACGGCACGGGCAGGGAGGTCTGGCGCCAGCGTGCGGGGTTCTTCGGGGGAGGGCTCTCTCACGCGCAGTTGGACGCCGATGACCGGTGGGTGACGCTGCACTACAAGACCTCGGCGGAGCTGTGCGAGGTGGCCTCGGGGCGGCGGTTCAAGGTGTCGCTGCCGTCCGGGAAGTCCTTTGGCGTCTTCTGGATGCAGGACGGGAAGGCCGTTGTCCTCTCGGAG
>JAKPUV010000799.1 GCA_029554925.1 Candidatus Hydrogenedentota bacterium
GGAACATATGAAGGTTTCCAACGAAGCCTACCGTGAGGCCAGCGAAAACAGGACACATTTTGTTCTAGGGGCCAACGGGGAAGTCATCATCCCCTCTGACCGCCCTGAATCTAGGATGTGGTGGCCCGTTTACGACTACACTGCGAGGGGCGGTCATCTTCAGATGTGGATGCCCTTTTCTTACCTTCAGCTTGCCGAGGTGCTGCGGAGCGGGCGCGTGGTTGTCCTGCGCAGGACCTATCGGGTTGAAATGCCCTGTGTGTCCGAGGGCATGCTCGAGCAGAAGACGATCCGTGTGTGGCCGGGCCTTTTTGCCGAGTTTCCGACGCGATGGCCCTTTTTCAAGGACGGCGTACCCGCACCCGCGCCGCCCGGAACGGTCCTTTGCCGGAGTCTGGAGGAGAACACGCCCGCGCCCGAACCGCCCTCCGGCGCCCTGCAGTGGCTGCTGCTGGGGAGCTCCGGGGAGCTGATCGCCCCGACGGAAAACACCGCCAAGCCCGCGAATGTCCTGTGGGTGGTTCCCTCCGCGCAGCCCGGCGGGCTGGACCTGATTCACAGCGGTCCGCTGCATTCCGGACTGTACGCGCATGTTTGTTCCGATGGAAGAATGCTCTACGGGGAGCGGCGGCGGGCCGATCCGCCCCTCTACGCCATTGCGCGCGAGTTCAGCCTCGCAGCCCCCGGCGCAATATGGAGGCACCCGTCCCACTGGCCGTTTTTCACGGATCTGGATCATTCCGCGCTGGCCTGCATTCCCCCAGGGTTCGGGGTGGCCCCGGTCGGTCTCGCGCCCGATGATGTCACCGTGGTTGTGGGGGCGGACGGGAAGGTAACCGTCCATCCCAAGAAAATAATGGTCGAATAGGACGCCGCTCTTGCACCCTTCACCACCTTGTGCGCGGCACGGCGAGGGCGAAGGCGAGGACATCCACCCGGGCGGCCCCGGCCCGGCGGAGCACGCGGGCGCACTCGGTCACGGTTTCCCGGGTCGTCACCACGTCGTCCACCAGCAGGATGGTCTTTTTCTTGACAGTGTCCCCGGTGACGGCGAAGGCCCCGCGAACGTTTTCGGCGCGCTCCTTGGGCTTGAGGCGGCTCTGGGCGCGCGTGGGGCGCACGCGGATGAGGGATTCGTCCAGCGCCGCCCGTGGGAACTCGGGCAGCACCTCCTGGGAAAGGAGCAGGGACTGGTTGAAACCCCGTTGGCGCAGCCGCACGGGGTGCAGCGGAACGGGAATAACCATGTCGTAGAGGCCGGTATCCATGCGCTCCCGCACCATGTCGCGCAACGCCTCCCCCATCGGGCGGGCCAGTTGCCGCCGCCCGCCGAACTTGAACAGCTTCACCGCCGTCTTCACCAGATCGTCATAGACGGCCGGGGCGAACACCCGCTCCACCCGGGGATGCTTCGTCTCCCGGCAGTCGGCGCAGGGGAAATGCTCCGGCGCGTTGCCGAGGGCGATCATGCCGGGGTGGGGCTTCCCGCAGCCGGTGCAGTAGGGCGGCTCGATCCAGGGGGCGCGCATCCAGCAGTCGGGGCAGAAGAAGACATTGTGCTCCGTGAGAATCCGGACGCCACAGGCCTTGCAGTAGACGGGCAGAAAGAGGTTCTTAAGCGCGAGGGCCCA
>JAKPUV010000811.1 GCA_029554925.1 Candidatus Hydrogenedentota bacterium
TCTTCGCCGCCACCCGCGAGGCCGGCGTCGAATGGTATGTCTACGAGCAGGACAACACCACGGGCGACATCTTTGAGGACGCGGCGGCCACCTTCGCGTTCATGAAGGAGAAGCTGCTCGGCTGAGCGCGGCGGGCGCAAACGAGGAGGGGACGGCGTGCGGACGTGTTTCTCGGAGGAATACGGCGGCATTCTGGGGAAGTGTGCCCGGGTCCGTGAGGCCGGCGCGCCCCCCGAGGCCGCCCTCCAGCGTTTCTGGGCGGAGGGCGTCCTCGTGGGCGAGGCGCTCCACACCCTCGAGAACCACCGCGTCCGCATCGTCGCCCCCGGCTGGGCCAACAAGGCCGAAGGCCCCGACTTCCTCGGCGCGCAGGTGGAGTTCAACGGCGTCCTCCACGGCGGCGATGTGGAAATCCACCAGTCCCCCGGGGGCTGGTGCGGCCACGGCCACCACCGCGACCCGCGCTACCGCGACGTCATCCTGCATGTGGTGTGGGACGCGGGCCGCTCCCCGGCGCGGCCCCCGGCCACCCCGGAGGGGCGCGCCCTGGCCACCCTCTCGCTGACCGCGCCCCCGGCGGCCGAGCTTTTCCACCGCTGGGAGCGGTCCCGCGAGGCGGAAACGCTCCCCGAACCGTCGGCCTGCGGCCGCTGCGCGCGGGACTTGTCCGGCGAGCAGCGGGACGCCGTGACCGCCTTCCTCGACCTCGCGGGGGAGTGGCGCATCCTGGAGAAGGCCCGCGACATGCGGGAGCGCGCCGCCGCCGCCGGCCTCGAGCAGGCCCTGTACGAGACCCTCCTCCGGGCCTGCGGCTACGCCCGCTACGCGGCGTCGTTCCACCTGCTGGCCCGGTCGCTGCCCTACGACCGCATCCGCCAGCTTGCCCTGCTGGAGCCTTTCCTGCCCGAGGCCGCCCTGTTCCACCATGCGGGGCTCCTCCCTGACACCCTGCCGGCAGGGGCGGACGACACCGCCGCGGCCCACCACCGCCGGCTCACGGCCCTGCGCCGGGAGTACCTCGGCGAACTGCGCAGCCTGGGGCTCGAATGGCCCCGCGTCGGCGTGCGCCCCGTGAATACCCCCGAGCGCCGGCTCGCGGGCGCCGCCCGCCTCGTGGCGCGCACGGCCAAACGCGGGCTCCTGGCCGCCCTGGAGGAGCTGTGGCGGGGGGAGGAGCCCCCCCTCGCCCGGCGGCGAACTTTCGAGGCCCTCTTTTCCCCGGCCCTCGGCTTCTGGACCACCCATTGCGCCTGGAACGGGAAGTCCCTCGCCCGGAGCGCGGCCCTCCTGGGAGGCGGGCGCGTCCGGTCCGTCATCGGCAATGTCTTCCTGCCCCTCGCCGTGGCCAAGGCCCGCGACACCCGCGACCGCGCCCTGGAAGAGCGCGCCCTGAACTTCTGCCGCGCCCTCCCCGCCGAGCCGGACAACCAGATCCTCCGCCGCATGACCGCGTGGATCTTCCCCGAAGACGCCCCGCGCCTCACCTTCCTCCGCCAGCAGGGCCTCCTCCAGATGTACCGCGACTGGTGCGAGGCCAACCCCTCCTGCCGCAACTGCTCCCTCCATGCCTATTTCAAGCAGAAGGAGAACGCAACATGAACGAAACCGCGCCGGACAACCGCCAGTTCTCGCCGCTCGGACTCAAACTCGTCGCGGCGGCCTCGCTCGCGGGAATACTGGTGCTGATTTTCCCCGCGGCCCTGTTCCTCATCACGGGTGGAATTCAGAAGATTGTGGAG
>JAKPUV010000839.1 GCA_029554925.1 Candidatus Hydrogenedentota bacterium
GTGGTTTACTGGGAGAAGGGTCGCTTCGGCGGCTGGCCCGCCAACCACGGCATGTGGTGCTGGGGCAACGAGATTCTGGTGGGGTTCAGCCGGGGCTGGTACAAGGATCTGGGGCCCAAACGGCATCATTTCGACCGCGAGAAACCCGAGGAGCACTGGCTGGCCCGCAGCTTGGACGGCGGCGAAACCTGGACCCTGGAGCATCCCGCGGAGAAGGGACAGCTCATCCCGCGGGGAGAGTCTCTGCACGGCGTGGAGACGCCAGGCGTGGCCATTCCTGAGCTTCAGGACTGCCCCGGCGGCGTCCCGTTCACCCACCCCGACTTCGCCATGACCCTGCGCATGTCGAGCGTGGACGCCGGAGTGTCCCGCTTCTGCTACTCCACTGACCGGGGCCATGAGTGGAAGGGCCCTTTCCGGCTGCCGGACTTCGGGTTCAAGGGAACCGCCGCCCGCACGGACTACCTCGTGGACGGGCCGGACGCCTGCACGGCCCTGCTGACGGCGGCCAAGGCCGACGGCAAGGAGGGGGTGCCGTTCTGCGCCCGCACCACGAACGGCGGGAAGACCTGGGAAATGGTCTCCCGGCTGATGAAGGACCCCAAGGGCTACGCCATCATGCCCGCGTCCGTCCGTCTGGGCCCGGAGGAAATCTACACGGTCATCCGCGAGCGGGACGACACGGGGGCCTGGCTCTCGGCATACCGGACGCTGGACAACGGAAAGGCCTGGACCTGCGAGAAGAACCCCGTGGACGACTGCGGCGAGGGCAATCCGGGCGATCTGGTGGCGCTGCCCGACGGGCGTCTTTGCCTGACCTACGCCGTGCGGAAGGCCCCCTTCCGCATGTGCGCCAAAGTGAGCGCGGACCGGGGCGCCACCTGGTCGCCCGAACTGGTCCTGCGCGACGACGGGGCGAACCGCGACATCGGCTACAGCCAGAGCGTGGTGCGGCCCGACGGGCGCGTTGTCACCACCTACTACTTCAACACGGAGGCCATGGGCCCCGAGCGGGGCATCATGGCGACCCTCTGGACGCCCCCGCCCGCCGAATAGGGCCGGGCGGCGTGTCCCCCTGCGGCCCCCGCGTTGCGTTATAATACCGGCGGCACGGCAAACACTGGAGCTTGCGCATGAGGAACAACGGCGGTTTCACCCTTATCGAGCTGATCCTGGTCACGGTCATCATCGGCATTCTGGCGGGCATGGTCGTGGTCAACTACGGCGGCCGCGTGCGCGACACCCAGATCCGCGCCGCCAAGGGCGACATCGCCAGCTACGGCAACGCCATTGACCTCTACGCGCTGGACAACAACGACGAGTACCCGAAGTCCCTCAGCGACCTCGTCGGCGGCAAGCGCAACTACGTCCGCGAAATCCGCAAAGACCCGTGGGGCAACGAGTACATCTACAAGCCGCCCACGGACATCATGAAGGCGGACTACCAGATATCCTCCGCCGGCCCGGACGGCGTGCCCGGCAACGATGACGACGTGACCTCCACCTCGCCCCTGCCGTGAGGCACCCCGCCCCGGGGGGAACCCGCATGCGCATCCACCATGAACACCGCCGATTTCCGGACCGGGGCTTCACGCTGCTCGAACTGATCGTGGTGGTCACCCTGCTCTCCCTCATCTCCCTGGCCGTGATGCCGGTGTATGTCGCCGCCATGAACGCCACCGCCGTCCGCAACGCCCAGAGCGACCTGATGGCCACCCTGCGCTTCATCCAGGAGCTGGCGGTGAAGGAGTCCCGCGAGTACCGCCTCTACCTGTCCGAAAAGGAGGGAAAGTACTGGGTCATGCGCCTCGCCGGGCTGGAGGACAACGAGAAGCAGTTCGAGGAGGTGGAGGAGGAATACGGAAGGGAGAAGACCCTTCCGCAGGGCCTCGTCATCACCCGGATCAAGGCCCGCAAGGACGGCAACGCCCACTTCATCGCCTGCCTGCCCAACGGGGCCTCCGACCAGGCGGCCATCACCCTCCGGGACGAGAAGCGGCGCGGCCGCGCCTCCATCACCATCGAGGTCAGGGGCGTGCTCGGCAAGGTGGGGATCAAGGAATGACGCCGCGCGCCCGCCGGGGGTACATCTTCGTCGAGACGCTGGTGGCCATGGCCATCCTCAGCATCAGCATCCTGGTCATCCAGGACGCCGTGCGCCAGGCGATCCTCACGCGGGCCCAGGCCCGCGACTACACCACCGCCCGGTTCCTTCTGGAGCGGATCCAGGCCCGGCGCATGCTCGTGTACGAGCAGCCGGAGGGGGAGGGCTCGGGCACCTTCGAGGAGCCTTTCGAGCGGTTTTCCTACGAATGGAGGGTCCAGCGCGTCGAGGTGCCCAAGCCCGACATGCCCCCGGACATGTCCCCCGAGGAGATCAAGCAGTTCAACGACACCTTCAAGGGCTTCCTCGGCCGCCTGACCGTCAAGGTCCGGTGGAACCGCGCCGGAACTGACTTCGACGCCACGGCGGAAACCCTGCTCCGCCCCGAACTGGTCTGGGTGCCCCCGCCCCCCGACCCGGCGATGCCCCTGTGAGCGCGCACCGCACATCCGCCCGCCCAAGGGATGGGTTCACCCTGGCCGAGGTGCTCGTGGCCACCATGCTCCTCGCCATCGTGATGACGGCGGTCTACACCCTGTTCAACTCCGTTATCATCTCGTGGCGCGTGGCGGAGTCCGGCTTCGACGTGCACCAGGAGGCGCGGAACTTTCTCACCCTGTTCACCCGGGAATGCGGGAACATCACCGCCCGGGCCGCCCATCTGGTCGAGGGAAAGGACGACACACTCACCCTGTTTGTCGTGTCGGAGCCCTTGAACCTGGAGGAGGGGGAGGGGCGCCGGCTCATGCGGGTGGAGTACGCCTACAACCGCACCAAGGGGGTGGTCGAGCGGGAGGAGGCCTTCATCGAGGCGCCCCTGCCCAATTTCCCCCCGCAGGACCAGCCGGTCAACCGGAGCCGCATCAAAACGGGCAGGAAGTTCGAGGCCGACGTCGCCGTCAACGTGACGGATTTCGAGATCCGGTACATCTGGATCCCCGCACCGCCCGAGCGCGACCCCAAACTGCCCCCGGAACCCCAGGAGCCGGTCATCGTGGAGCGGCACGAGGAGAAATGGGGGCTGCCCCAGGCCATCGAGGTGACCATTGAGACCGCGGACCCGGAGATGGAGGAGGAGGGGCCCTACATCCTCCGGGCGAGAATCCCAATCCGCACGGCGAACCAGCGGCGCAGCCGCGAGGACCTGATGAAAATGCTGGGGACCGCGGAATGAGCAGCGGACGCGCAAAGAGGGACGCGGGCTTTGTTCTGGTCTGCGTGCTGTGGGTCGTGGCCCTGCTCACGGTGCTCACCCTGGGTTTTGGCCGCCGCGCCACCCTGGACCGCCGCGCCGCCGCCTATTCCCTCGACCACAGCGTGGCCATGTCCGCCGCGCGCGGCGCCGTCGAGCGCGGCGTTCTCGAGATCGCCAACCGGGGCGTCAAAATGCGCCTGCTGCGCCCCGACCAGCGGGGGGGCACCCACCTGGGGGAGGAGTGGGCCAACATCAAGAACCTCTATCAGGAAAGCGTCTTCCAGGAGACCGAGGGGATGGAGGACGACCAGGTCTCCTACATCATCACCGACGAGGACCGCCTGATCAATGTGAACGCCGCCCCCCAGGAACTGCTGGAGGAGCTGGACGTCCTGAGCCGCACCCTGGTGCGCCGCATCATGGCCCGGCGTGAGCGGGAGGAGCGGCCCGGCGAGGGCGTGTCCCTCTTCCAGGCCGTGGAGGAGCTGCGCTACCTGCGGGGGATGGACGACGACGACTGGTTCGGCGAGAAGGGGGATCCCGGGCTCAAGGACCTGATGACGGTGTGGGGCGACGCGCGGATCAACGTGAACACGGCGCCCCGTGCCGTGCTGAACGCCCTCCCCCGGGCGCGCAAGGGCGATCTGGACGCGATCATACAGTACCGGGCGGGGCCCG
>JAKPUV010000850.1 GCA_029554925.1 Candidatus Hydrogenedentota bacterium
GTGGATCTGGCCGCGGGCGTGCTTGCGGGCAGCATGACCAGCACGCCGGCCCTGGCGTCGGCCCTCGACGCGCTCAACCACAACCCCAACGTGTCCGTGGGCTACGGCATCGCCTACGTCTACGGCGTGGTGGGCGTGGTCCTGTTCGTGCAGCTCGTTCCCCGGATGCTCGGATACAATCTGGAGGAGGAGGTGCGCCGCGCCGGGAAGGGCGGCGGCGGCCGCCGCATCGAGCGGGTGGTCATCGAGGTGCTCAACCCCGGCCTGTTCGGCAAGCTCATCAGCGAGAACTCCTTCACGGCCACGCAGCGCTGCCAGATCTCCCGCGTGGGGAGGGGCGACCGCTTTGTGCCCGTCACGCCGGACACCCGCTTCGAGGAGGGCCAGGTCCTCATGGCCGTCGGCGAGGACGACCGGCTTCCCGCGCTTGTGGAGTTCATCGGCCGGCAGTCGGACAAGAAGCTCTTCCTCGACATCGAGACCGAGCGCCTCCGGGTGGTCGCCACGTCGCCGCAGGTGCTCGACAAGACCCTTCGCGAGCTGAACCTGCTCAACGCCTTCGGCGTGACCATCACGCGCGTCGAGCGCAACACGGTGGCCATCGTTCCCCAGGCGGACACGGTGCTCCAGTACGGCGACGTGCTCACGGCCATCGGCGAGCCCAAGGGCCTCCAGGGGTTCGCCGCCTTCGCCGGGCACCGCACCCGCGCCCTCGACGAGACCGACATCATCTCCCTGGCCGTGGGCATCTCCCTCGGCCTGCTCATCGGCATGATCCCCCTCGGGCTTCCCGGCGGGCGCAGCTTCTCCCTCGGCGCGGCGGGAGGCCCGCTCATGGTCGCCCTCGTGCTCGCGCACTTCGGCAGCATCGGCGGGATCCGCGGCCATGTGCCCCGGGCCGCGCGCATGCTCATGACCGAGATGGGCCTCGTGTTCTTCCTCGCCGGCGCCGGCGTGCAGGCCGGCGGCCAGTTCATGGAGGTTCTGCGCCAGCAGGGGCCCTCGCTGCTCGTCATGGGCTTCTTCGTCACCACGGTCCCCATGCTCGTCGGCTACATCGCGGCCAAGCGCTTCCTGCGCATGGGCATCCTCGAAACCCTCGGCGCCATCTGCGGCGGCATGACCTGCACCCCCGGCCTCGGCGCCCTCTCCTCCAAGATCGACTCCGACATCCCCGCCATCAGCTACGCAGCCGTCTACCCCGTCGCCTTGATTCTCGTCACCCTCGCGGCGCAGATTGTGGTGCAGGTGCTGCCGGGACTGTGACGCCCCGGCGCGCCCAACCCCGGAGGAAACGCCTTGGACAGCGTGCTGCGCGGATGCCTGGAGGACTTGGAGCGGCGGATTGACGCCGACGACGAGGAGCGGCTGCTTTCGGAGTGGCGGCGTTTCGCCGACGGCGGGCATCCGGGGGAGGGGTTTGCGCCGCGCCGGGCGAAACCTTCGCCGCCGGGAACCGAGTGGCCGCGCATCGGTGTGAACGACGCGTTCTCCGACCCCGTTGCGATGGCGCTCCAGCAGTTCGGCGGGTGCTCCGACCGGCTGGCGGCGGGGGACGGGCTGCTGATGTGCGTCCGGTGCAACTACGGCACCTGCATCCTGCCGTCGCTCTTCGGCGCGGAGCTGTTCCTCATGTCCGAGGAGGCGGACACCCTGCCCGCAAACCGCCCCCTGCCGGAGGACGCGCTGGCGCGCGCACTGGACGGCGGCGTGCCGGACCCCCGGACGGGGCTGGGAGCGCGCGTGCTCGACACGGCCGCCTTCCTCCGGGAGATCATGGCGCCGTACCCGAAGGTGCGCCGGTTCGTCCGCCTGTACCATCCCGACCTGCAGGGTCCGCTGGACGCCGCCGAACTGCTGCGCGGCGGCGCGCTGTTTCTGGAGATGCTGGAGGCCCCCGACCGGGTGGACCGGCTGCTCACGCTGGTGGCGGACGCCTACGCGGGGCTCATGGACGCCTGGGCGGCGCTGGTTCCCTTCGACCCCGCGCACAACGTCCATTGGGGCTACCTGCACCGGGGGGCGGTCATGATCCGCGACGACTCCTCCACCAACCTGTCGCCGGGGCTCGTGGCGCGGTTTGTCGCG
>JAKPUV010000857.1 GCA_029554925.1 Candidatus Hydrogenedentota bacterium
AGTGGATGAAGGTGGCCGACGACGGGGACCACTACCGCCTCGCCTTCGACCAGCCCGGCACCTGGAGCACGAAGTACAACCTCGTCTGGGACCGCATCCTGGAGATGAACCTCTTCCCGCCGGAGGTGGCCGCGAAGGAGATGGCCTTCTACCGCCGGAACCTCGACACCTACGGGCTGCCCCTCGACGGGCGCGCCCACACGGCCCCCGGCGACCGGCAGGCCCTCTGGAGCAAGACGGACTGGGCCTTCTGGGCCGCCTGCCTCACGGAGAACCGGGAGGACTTTGACGCGATCACGGCGCCCGCCTATGACTTCTTCCACGCCGCCGAGCGCCGCGTGGGCCTGACGGACCTCTACTTCACCGACAAGCCGGACACGGCGCTCTTTCACTCGCGCCCCGTCATCGGAGGTGTCTTCCTGAAAATGCTGTACGACAAGGAGACTTGGAAGAAGTGGGCGGACCGCGACCAGACCCGGGCCAACGGCCCCTGGGCCCCGCTGCCGCCGCCCCCGGTGGTGACGACGGTGGTGGCCCCGGAAGAGACCGTCTGGCGGTACACCACGGAGAAGCCCGCCGACGGCTGGAACAAGCCCGCCTTCAAGGACGGGAAATGGAAGAAGGCGAAGGGCGGCTTTGGGACGGCGGGCACGCCGGGCATCCGCGTGCAGACCGAGTGGAACACCCCCGACATCTGGCTGCGCGGGGAAATCACCGTCCCCAAGGGCGACTATGAAAACCTGCAACTCAGCCTCTTCCATGATGAGGAGGCGGAGGTCTACATTGACGGTGTGCGCTCGGTGCGGGTGAGGGGGTACAACGTGGAGTACGAGCCGACCGCCCTCTCCGGCCCCGTCACCCTCGGCCCGGGAAAGCACTTCTTCGCCGTGCACTGCCGCAACACCACCGGCGGGCAGGGCATTGATCTCGGCATCGTGGACGTGAAGAAGCCGGAACGCTGACCCCATGACACCGCCGGACGAAACGCAGGCCCCGGAAGCCCCTGCCGAAGAAGTCTCCCCCGCGCCGCGCGGGCGAAGGCGATTCCGGATTTTCCGGGTGCTCCTTCTCCTGCTGGCCGTTGTGGCCTGGGGTGTGGTGGAGGGGTGCGTCTGCCGGGTGCGCCACCACGAGCTGGCGTTTCCCGACTATCCCGCCGGGGCCGCGCCGCTCAAGATCGCCTTCCTGACAGACTTCCATCTGGACCGGCTGGCATCGGCGCGTCGGTTGGGCCGCATCGTGGACCGCGTCAACGCGGAGGCCCCGGACATCATTTTCCTGGGCGGCGACTATGCGGACGCGAAGCTGGAACGCCTGGACGACTGCATGCGCGAACTTGCCCGGCTGAAAGCGCCCCTGGGCGTGTGGGCCGTGCTCGGCAACCACGACCATGTCCACGCCCCGGCGCGGGTGCTGTCCGCGCTGCGGGAGGCGGGCATTACCCCGCTGGAAAACGGGGGGTTCTGGCTGGACCTCGGCGGCGGCCGCGTCCGGATCGGCGGCGTGCCGGATTTCTGGCACGGGCGGCCCCATCTGGAGGCCGCCGCGGGCGCCGCCGCCCCGGAGGATTTCCTCCTCCTCCTCGCGCACAATCCGGACTACGCCGAGACCCTGCCGCCGGGGGCGGTGGACCTGGTGCTGGCCGGCCACACCCACGACGGG
>JAKPUV010000867.1 GCA_029554925.1 Candidatus Hydrogenedentota bacterium
CGGCGGGAAACGACGCCACGACCGGCGCCAGCGGCACGGGGCCGACGTTGATGTTGAGGTTGTGGCGGTCCACGGCGAACGCCTTCACGGGGCGGAAGTCCTTCCCGTCGTCCGACGCGAGCAGCTCCGCCTGCACCCGCACCTCCTTCACCGGCGTGACGGTGACGCTGCGGGCCGTGAAGGGCTCGGGGCACGCAAAGTCCACGGCGCGCGGCGTGCGGGATGTCTCCGGCGCGGCCACGCCCTCGCCCTGCGGCGCGGGATAGGCCAGCACGGCGATGTCCTGGAAGGCGCCGTCCGGCGCGGGCAGTTTCCCCTCGAAGCGCTGCGGACCCGTCAGGCGCGTCTCGGGCAGGGAGACGTAGCGCATGGCCTTGTCCGGCGTGACCCAGGGCCCGCCCGACTGGCTCCAGCCGGGGGAGTTGAAGAAGCCGAGGTCCACGCCCAGGCGGCTGCCCTCGCGGAAGGCGTGGACGATGGCGTCCCACCACCCGTCCGACAGCGCCAGGGGCTCCGGCTTCGGGTCCAGGCCGCTCTGGCCGCTGATGATGCCGATGTACGCCTCGCCGATGCCGAAGTCCCGCATGGCCTCCAGATCCTTCGTGAGGCCCTCCTTCGAGATGTGGCCGTCCATCCAGTACCAATAGCACCGCAGCTTGGTGCTGTCCGGCGGGTTCGTGAAGGCCGCCTCCAGGTCGTCCGCCACGGCGGGCAGGGCCAGCGCGGCCAGCAGAAGGGTCAGCAGGATGATTCGGGGGGACATGGGCGGTCTCCTTGTTGGCCGTCTCCGGCGGAAGGACATCCTACCCGCCCGCCGGGCGTCCGGACAACTGGACCGCCGCCCGGAGGAGGGCTGCCTTTCCGGGGCGGGCGGAAACTTGACTTGCCCCGCCCCGCTGGCCCACGCTTCCAGCGCGGACGGCGTCCCCCGCGCGGGGTGTCCGCGCGTTATCCGGGGGGAGGAACGGAAGACAGGAGAGCGTGCCATGCGGGTGGACTGGAGACTTCTGGCGGCGGCCCTGCCGCCGGTGGTCTGCGCCGCGCTTTCGGCGGCGGAACCCTCCGGGACGGCGGCGCCGCCCAAACCGGAAATGACGCTTCCGGAGGGGGGCGCGCCCGCGACGGAGGCGGCGGCCCTGCGCAACGAGGTGGCCGACCTGCGCGACGACATCCGGATGCTCCAGCAGACGCTGGACGTGCTGGTGAACCAGATGATGGCGGACCTGCGGGAGCAGAACGAGCTGCTGCGCGACGAGGTGGCCCGGCTGCGCGCCCAGCGCGAGGCTCTGGGCCTGCCCGAGCCCGAATTCGTCCCCCGGCCCGGCGCCGCGGAACTGGAGGAGATCCTGCTGGAGGAGCCGGCCCCTCCGCCGCCCGCGCCCTTTGAATTCACCGTGGTGCGCGAGTGGGGCCGCGACCCCGAGACGGCCGCCGAGATGGGCGCGGCCACCCTCAAGGGCCTGATCGGCGCGGTGCCCCCCGGCAGCCGCCGGGAGGATGTGGAAACCCTCGGAAGGGAACTCCGGGCGGAATACGCCGGGTTCGACAACATCAACATCGAGGTGTTTGACGACCCGGAGGCCGCCCGCGCCTTCGCCGACGATGAGAGGAGCGGGTCGGAACACCGGGTACTCTCCGTGTCGCGCCACCGGGCCTCCGGACGCGACACCATCCTGTACATCCAGGACGGCAAGGCCGAGCCGGTCGCCTTCGAGGGGGCCGACCTGCCGTTGCCGGATCTGTTGGAGGCGGCGGACGCCCCGGCCGCGGAGCCCCCGGAGCCGGAGCCGGCCGCAACACCTGCGGATTCCCCTGAAACAGAGAAGACGGCGGAGAAGGAGGAGCCCGAGGAGGAGCGGCCGAACCCGAAGTCCTTCATGGGCCGGAAACGGCGTTAGGATCCCGCTTGGGGAAAGATGCGGGAAAGGTTTGAAGTCCCCCCCGAAAGTGTTGTAAACTCAAAAATATTGTGTGTCTTTCGTTGGGGTCGGGGAAGGCCTGTCGCCTTTTCCCGGCGAAACGAGTCGATTGAAACAAGGAACTTTTCCATGAAAAAGCACGGCTTTACCCTCATCGAGCTGCTGGTCGTTATCGCGATCATCGGCATCCTGGCGGCGATTCTGCTGCCCGCCCTGGCGCGCGCCCGCGAGGCCGCCCGCCGCTCCTCCTGCCAGAACAACCTGAAGCAGTGGGGCCTGGTTTTCAAGATGTACGCCAACGAGTCCAAGGGCTCTTTCCCGCCGCTGCAGGCCGGGGCGTATCCCAAGAAGGACGGCACCTACCGCGGCGTGCTGGACGCGGGCCCCAACGTGTTCACCCTCTTCCCCGAATACCTCACCGACCCGATGATCGCGTTCTGCCCCTCCAGCGCCAAGCTGGACGAGAGCATTGACGACGCGCACCTCGACGGCGACTGGTGCTTTGGCTACGCGGCCAACAGCGGCGGCGACTGCGCCCGCGCCGTGGACAACAGCTACACCTACCTGGGCTGGGTGCTCGACAACGACACCGAGCAGCGCGCGATCAGCACCTTCCCCCTCTATTCGATGCTGAGCTCCCTGCTTCAGCCCGATGAGATCCCCGCCCCCGACTCCCTGGCGCCGGTGCAGCTTGCCGCCGCGCTTGAGTCCCTGATGGACGTCGCGGCGCTGGCCCCCTATCTGGGCAACAACCCGGTGGGCCGGGGCATGTACCCCAAGTCCGACCAGGACTGTGACCTTTCGAACACCTATGCCGGCTACGGCAACGGCGGCGGCAACACCGTCTACCGCCTGCGCGAGGGCATCGAGCGCTTCCTGATCACCGACATCAACAACCCGGGCGCGGCCAACATGGCGCAGAGCACCCTGTTCATGATGTTTGACCTGATCAGCACCAACGCCGCCGCATTCAACCACGTCCCCGGCGGCAGCAACGTCCTCTACATGGACGGCCACGTCGAGTTCATGCGCTACCAGATCAACGGCGAGGCGCCGGTCAACGGCCCGATGGCCCAGCTCGTCGGCATGTTCACCGCGATGTAATCCCCTTTCGGTCCCTGCCGGGGCCGCCCCTCCGGGCGGCCCCGGTTCTTTCTTTTCGGGGGGGCGGACGTGCTACCATCCGGCGCATACAGGAGGGCGCGGTCATGGCCATGGTTTCGGGCTTGCTGTGCGTCGCGGCGCTGCTGGCCGCCGTTGTCGCGGCGACGGCGGGGTTTGTCCTCTTCCGCCGGGTGCGCGGAAAGGTCTTCGACGCGGCCGGGGTGCCCGTCCACTACACCGACGAGGGGGAGGGCGTTCCGGTGATTCTGGTCCACGGATTCGCCGTCCACGCCGACCTCAACTGGCGGCGGCCCGGCTGCGTGCGCGCGCTCCGGCGCCGGGGCTACCGCGTCGTCATGCTGGACGTGCGGGGCCACGGCCTCAGCGGCAAGCCCCACGACCCGGCCGCC
>JAKPUV010000905.1 GCA_029554925.1 Candidatus Hydrogenedentota bacterium
CCGGCGGAGCATGTCGCCGAAAAGACCGGGTGCAGCCTGCGCGGCGTCCGCATGCTCCTCGACGCGCTGGTCGCCATGGAGCTGCTCTGGAAGGGGGAAGGCCGCTACGGAAACACGCCCATGGCCGAGGCCTGCCTCGTGGAGGGTGCCCCCGCGTGGCAGGGCGACATCATCCGCCACGCCGCCGCGAACTGGGACGCCTGGGGCGGCCTCGCCGAGTGCGTACGCACCGGCACCTGCGCCCCCCCGGCCAACGAGCGCGAACGCTCCGGCCCCGCCCTGCGCAATTTCATCCTCGGCATGGACAACATCGCGCGGTTCAGCGCGCAAAGCGTCCTCGGCGCGGCGGACCTCTCCGGCCGCCGCCGCATGCTCGACCTCGCGGGCGGGCCCGCCACCTACTCCATCGCCTTCCTCCGGGAACACCCCGCGCTCCGCGCCACGCTCTTCGACCGGCCCGCGGTCGTCGAGATCGCGCGCGAGCAGGTGGAGAGCGCCGGACTCGCCGACCGGTTCGACTACATCGCCGGGGACTGCCTCGCCGACCCCCTGGGCGGCCCGTATGACCTTGTCTTCATGTCGAACATCATCCACAGCTTCAGCGCCGACGAGAACCGCGCCCTCGTCGCCAGGGCCTTCCAAAGCCTCGAGCCCGGCGGGCTCATCATCATCAAGGACTTCCTCACAGACGACGACCGCACCGGCCCGCCCTACAGCCTCAGCTTCGCCCTCATCATGCTCGTCAACACCCCCGCCGGCGGCACCTACTCGGTGTCCGAGGCCGCCGAATGGACCGGCGCGGCCGGCTTCCTCCCCGGGCGCATGATCCCCCTCACCGCCCAGTCCCGCCTCTGGATCGCCGAGAAACCCGAAGGCTGAGCGCCCGTCCACAGACGGACGGCAATGGACGAAAGGATGCCGCATGCAAACACGTCCGTCCCTTTGCGCCGCCGCGCTGCTCCTGGTCGGGCTTGTACCCCCGGTTCTGGGCGCGGCGCCCGAAAACCGCCCGCCCCAGATCGAGGTCACCTCTTTCGGCGCGGTGCCGGACGACGGCCAGGACGACACGGACGCCGTTCTCGCGGCTTTCGAACGGTGCAAGACGGAAAACGCCCGCGGGGTCACCTTTCCCAGAGGCCGCTACGATTTCCACGCTCCGGCAGAGCCGGAAAAGCGCGGGGTCCTGTTTCCCGTCAAGGAGTTCCATGACGCCGTGGTGGACGGGCGCGGTTCTGAGCTCATCTTTCACGGGATCACCGGTTGCTTCCTTTTTTCCAACTGCTCGGGGGTCACGGTCCGGGACCTGGTCATAGACTGGGAGCGTCCCCCCTTCTCCGTCGGGGTCATCACCGCCGCCTCGGAGGGCTCGTTTGAGATTGAGGTGCACCCCGAGTTTCCCGTGCGGGGCGGGGAACCGGTGCGGGCGTTCATGGACTACGAGCCGGACACGGGCCTTCCCTGCGGCCAGGGGCTGGACGTGTACGCCCTTGAGACGCCGCTTGCCACGGAATTGGTCCGGCCGCAGGTGCTGCGCGTCACCCTGCCCCCGCATGTCAAGACCGTGACGCCCGGAAAATGGGCGGTGCTGCGCCACGAGGTCTACGGGCCCGGCGCCTTTGCGGCGAACGCCTGCCGGGACATGCGCTTCGAGGGGATCACGGTGCACACCTGCCCCGGCATGGCCTTCACGGCCTCCGGCACGGAAAACATCACCCTCGACCGGTGCGCGGTCCAGCCGCGCCCCGGCACCCGCCGCCTGATCTCCGCCACGGCGGACGGCAGCCATTTCAGCGGCTGCACCGGCGACCTGGTGATCACCAACTGCGTGTTTGACGGCCAGGGCGACGACGCGGTCAACATGAAAAGCGGCCTCTTCCTCACGGTCACGGAGATGGTGGACGGGCAGACCGTCCTGGCGCGGCACAACCTCGGTTTTCCCTGTCCGCCCGCGCCG
>JAKPUV010000907.1 GCA_029554925.1 Candidatus Hydrogenedentota bacterium
GTGCCCGTCATGAAGACGGCGGCGTTGTCCGAGCCCCGGAAGGCGTTGCCCTCGATGGTGATGTCCTGAAACACGCCGGGGGCGGGGACGTCCCCCCAGCCGGGGGTGATCCCCTCGACGGACACCACGCCGCGCGCGACGGCGGCGCCGTAGTTGCAGTGCGTGAAGACGTTGTTGCGGATGACGACATGGCGCGCGGGAATGCTCTCATAGAAATGCACCGCCTCTGAGATGACGAGCACGCCCGCCGAGGTCACGTCGCTGAAGACGCAGTCCTCCACCACCGCGTCCCGGACCTGGATCAGCAGGCCCCGCGCGCGGTTGCGCCGGAAAACGCAGTCCTTGACGCGTGCCTTCGGGAGCCGCGTGGCGTTCGCCAGCAGGGTGCCCGGTTTCACCCCCTCCGGCAGGGGCTCCTCAAACACCACCCGGTGCGTCCTGCGGTCCTCCAGCAGTTCGGCGGACCGCACGGGCACGCTGCCGAAAGGCAGCAGGGTCTCCTGCGGCATCAGCTCCATCGCGTCCCCCGGCGCGGGCGGACAGGGAAAACCGAGGTTGTGCCGCGCCAGGACGGTCTGCCCGTCCACCATCTCCGTGACCGTGAGGAAGAGGCCGCTTTTCATGTTGACGGCGTCGTCGCCCTGGCCGTCAAACACGCAGTTGGTGATCACCAGGTCGCCGGTGCAGCCGCTGAAGTGGCTGCCGTCCGCCGTGGCGGAGATCAGGCGGCGGGTGCCGGGGCGCGGCTGGACCGCGCACCGGTCCAGGGTGACATTCTCCGTGCCGGAGGCCGTGAAGGCCATACCGGGGCAGGTGTGCACCGTGATCCCCTCGAAGCGCATGTCCCGGCAGGCGTTCGCCGAAAAGGCGCCGCGCCCGTAGACCTCATGGCGCAGCACCGCCCATTTTCCGGGCGTCACGGTTTTGACATGCGGGGGAAGGGTGACGCGCAGCACCTGCGGCCGGACCAATTCCGTGGCGAGGGGCGTTTCGAGGGCGTACACGTCCAGCCCCTGCCCGCAGGGAAGGCCCGTGTCCGGCTCGTAGTCCATGAACGCCCGCACCGGCTCCCCCCCCTGCACGGGAAATTCGGGATGCACCTCAACCTCAAAGGAACCCTCGGCGGCGGCGGTGATGACCCCGACGGAGAAGGGGGGGCGCTCCCAGTCTATGACCAGGTCCCGGACCGTGACCCCCGAGCAGTTGGCAAAAAAGAAACACCCCGTGATCCCGTGAAAGATGAGCTCCGAACCGCGTCCGTCCACCACGGCGTCATGGAGCTCCCTGACGGGAAACAGGACCCCGCGCTTTTCCGGCTCTGCCGGGGCGTGGAAATCGTAGCGGCCTCTGGGAAAGGCGATCCCGCAGGCGTTTTCCGTCTTGCACCGTTCGAAAGCCGCGAGAACGGCGGCCGTGTCGTCCTGGCCGTCGTCCGGCACCGCGCCTAAAGAGGTGACCTCGATCTGGGGCGGGCGGTTTTCGGGCGCCGCGCCCAGAACCGGGGGCACAAGCCCGACCAGGAGCAGCGCGACGGCGCAAAGGGACGGAGATGTTTGCATGCGGCATCCTTTCGTCCATTGTCGTCCGCCTGTGGACGGGCGCTCAGTCTTCGGGCTTCTCGGCGACCCAGAGGCGCGACTGCGCGGTGAGGGGGATCATGCGTCCGGGGAGGAAACCGGCCGCGCCGGTCCATTCGGCGGCCTCGGACACCGAGTAGGTGCCGCCGGCGGGGGTGTTGACGAGCATGATGAGGGCAAAGGTGAGGCTGTAGGGCGGGCCGGTGCGGTCGTCGTCTGTGAGGAAGTCCTTGATGATGATGAGCCCGCCGGGCTCGAGGCTCGCGAAGGCTTTGGCGACGAGGGCGCGGTTCTCGTCGGCGCTGAAGCTGTGGATGATGTTCGACATGAAGACAAAGTCATAGGGGCCGCCCAGGGGGTCGGCGAGGCAGTCCCCGGCGCGGTAGTCAAACCGGTCCGCAAGCCCGGCGGTGCCCACCTGCTCCTTTGCGATCTCGATGACCGCGGGGCGGTCGAAGAGGGTGGCGCGGAGCGCGGGGTGTTCCCGGAGGAAGGCGATGGAGTAGGTGGCGGGCCCGCCCGCGAGGTCGAGCATGCGGCGGCGGCCGGAGAGGTCCACCGCGCCGAGGACGCCCTGCGCGCTGAACCGCGCGATGTTGTCCATGCCGAGGATGAAATTGCGCAGGGCGGGGCCGGAGCGTTCGCGCTCGTTGGCCGGGGGGGCGCAGGTGCCGGTGCGCACGCACTCCGCAAGGCCGCCCCAGGCGTCCCAGTTCGCGGCGGCGTGGCGGATGATGTCACCCTGCCACGCGGGGCCGCCCTTCACGAGGCAGGCCTCGGCCATGGGCGTGTTTCCGTAGCGGCCTTCCCCCTTCCAGAGCAGCTCCATGGCGACCAGCGCGTCGAGGAGCATGCGGACGCCGCGCAGGCTGCACCCGGTCTTTTCGGCGACATGCTCCGCCGG
>JAKPUV010000927.1 GCA_029554925.1 Candidatus Hydrogenedentota bacterium
CGCGGCCCTGCTCATGGCGCTCGGCATGCTGGCGCTGTTCTCGGTGCTGGGGGCGGCCTACGTCCGCGCCATGTCCCTGGAGGACGAGGCGGCGTCCCTGCGCGCGCGCCAGGCCCGCACGGAGGAGGCGGCCGCGGGGGCGGTGCGCGGCGCGGCAGCGGCGCTGCGGCGGGCGCTGGCCGAAAACGACGGGTTGGGGATGCTGGCGGACCGGTCCTTCCGGATGCCCGTGCACGCGCTGACGCGCGCCGGCCGGGGCACCGGGGAAGGCGCGCTGACGCCGCAGCCCCTGCCGGACACCTTTGTGCGCGTGCGCCTCACGGTGGCCGAGATGGATCCGGCGGCCCTGGCGGCGGACGATCCGGCGGCCGGGGCGGTCCGGGGCACCGCCCCCGGCGCGGGGCGCTTCTTCCGCGTGACGGCGCGCGCGGCGCTGGTGGAGCAGACCGGCGGCGGCGAGCGCAGCCGCGCGCCCGCGGCGGTGGAGGCGGTGGCGCTGGCGGACGGGAGCGGGACAACGTTTGTCTACTGGAACGGGACGGATGAACCTTACGCGGGGCCCCCGCGGTGACGGAGGACTGATTCCCATGGCGGACACATCCGGCGGCAAGGACAAGGACGCCCCCCGCAGGGGGCGCGTGCTGGGGCGCAAGAAGAAGGCCGCCCCGGCGGCGGACACCATGGCGGCGGCCTCCGGCGCGGCGCGGGGCGGCCCGGCGGGCTTCTTTGCCGGGCCGGGCGGCGTGCGCCACACCGACGTGACGGCGTTCCTGCGGCAGCTCATCATGCTGCTGGAGGCGGGGGTGCCGATCCTGAAGGCGCTGAACACGCTGAAGGAGCGGGCCGGGCGGCCGGCGGTGCGCGCGCTCGTGGCGGACATCGCGGCGGACGTGGAGCAGGGCAACCCGCTGTGGACGGCCTTCGACCGGCACCGCGCCCA
This sequence comes from Candidatus Hydrogenedentota bacterium, assembly GCA_029554925.1. Taxonomy (GTDB): domain Bacteria; phylum Hydrogenedentota; class Hydrogenedentia; order Hydrogenedentales; family CAITNO01; genus JAAYBR01. The sequence goes on from JAKPUV010000927.1 coordinate 941, forward strand.
CTTCGACACGGTGTTTGTCGGGCTGGTGAAGGCGAGCGAGGCCAGCGGCACGCTCACCACCGTCCTCCACCGGCTGGTGGACTACCGCACCCGGCGCGAGCTGCTGCGCAGGCGCGTGCGCGGCGCCATGATCTACCCCGTCCTGCTGGTGGTCGCGTGCTTCGGCGCGATGCTGGTCATCTCCTCCTTCGTGGTGCCCGTGTTCGCGGACTTCTTCAGCCGGGCGGGCCTGGAGATTCCCGGGCCGACGCGCTTTCTCATCGCGGCGGCGGCGGTGGTGCGCGCCGGGTGGTGGGTGCCCGTGGCGGCGCTGCTGGGCGCGGTGCTCGCGTACCGCGCGTGGTTCGTGCGCAGCCCCCTGCGCCGCCTCGCCGCGGACCGCGTCAAGCTGCGCATCCCCCTGCTCGGGCCGATCATCCACAAGAACGCCGTCGTGGAGATGTGCCGCACCCTCGGCCTCCTGCTGCGCAGCGGCCTCTCCATGATGTCCAGCCTCGACCTCACGCGCAACGCCATCCACAACCGCGCCGTCGCCGGCGCGCTCCAGGACATGCGCAGCTCCGTAGAGCAGGGCGGCGGGCTGGAGCGGCCCATGCGCGCCTCGGGCGTCCTCCCCGAGGTCGTCGTGGACATGTTTGTCACCGGCGAGGAGTCCGGCCGCGTGGACGCCGTGGCCGAACAGATCGCCGACATCTACGAGGAGGAGGTGAACATCGCCGTGGCCGGGCTCGGCGAGGCGCTGCAGCCCGTCTTCACCGTCATCGTCGGCGTCGCCGTGCTCGTGCTGTTTGTCTCCCTCTTCCTGCCCCTCATCAACATGATCGACCAGCTGGGCAACACGGCCGGCGTCTGACGCCGCCCCCGCCCAAAGGGAGGCCCCCCATGGTGCGACGCGTGTTTCTCGGCGCGGTGCTCGCCGTCTTGGGCGTTTCCTTCGCGGCGTGCGCGCCCTGCGCGCGGGGTGACGAGCGCATCCTCATCGTGGGCGACAGCTGGGCCCAGGGCATCTGGGTGGGCCGCGTCATGGAGGCGGCGCTGGCCGAGGCCGGCATCCCCGGCGTGACCAGCGTGGGCGAGAAAACCGCCCTCGGCGGCAAACGCGCCGACCAGTTCGCCACCCGCGAGTACCAGAAGAAGATACTCGCCGAACTCAGGCACTACCCCACCGTGGACAGCATCCACCTGATCATCGGCGGCAACGACATCCTGGGCCGGATCAAGGACCGGAACGTCTTCACCGAGTGGACGGAGGAGCAGCGCGAGAGGGAGTGGGACACCATCGCGGCGGATGTGGAGAAGATCGTGCGGTTCTGCCTCGAACAGCCGCAGGTGAAACATGTCGTCATTGGCGGCTACGACTACCTCAACCCCGACACGGCCCGCGAGGTGCTCGCCCTCCTCGGGCAGAGCTTCACCTTTGACGGCATGACCCAGCGCCAGGTGAACGACTGCCTCATCGCCGTCGAGCGGCGCAAGATGGAGCTGGCCAAACGGATCGAGGGCTGCGAATACGTCCACAACTTCGGCCTCGCCCAGCACACCCACGACACGCCCCCCGGCGCGCCCGCCCCCGGCGGCCCGCCCGACTACACGCCCTTCCCCGGCGGCAACCCGGACCACCCCATGCCCGACGCCGCGTTTGACCGGGTGGAGTTCGCCGGCCGCACCTTCGCCGGCGACGGCATCCACCCCAGCGCCGCCACCCACCAGCGCATGCTCCGCAACGCCATAGACCAGTGCTACGCGAAGTGGTACGCCCCCGCACCCGCCGCGGCGGAAACACCGGCCCCCTGACCTTCATGCACGTCAGCCGATGAGGCATGACCATCGTACGGGCCGCAGTCACCGTGTCCGCGACTGGGCGCGGCAAGCGGCGCCCCTACGGGCGGTGATTCCAGTGTTTTCGCGCATGCTCCAGGCATGGACAGGTAGGGGCGCCGCTTGCTGCGCCCTCTTCTTCTCCGCGGGGGGCGCGGAAGGGGCGGGGGCGCATCCTTCCGCGCGCCCTTTTTCCGTGTTTGGGGCGGTGGATTACTGTTGCAGTTTTTTCCAATGAGGTGTACACTGGCGGTGGGCGAAAACAACGGGTGCCGGAGGGTGCGGCGGCGGGTCCGCGGGATCCGGGCGCCTGGCCGGGCATGTCCAAAACTTGGGGAGATGACGCCATGAAGACCAGGAGCATTGGGGGGACCAGAGGTGCGCGCCGTGCGGGCGCGGTGTGGGGCGTTCTTTTCCTGGCCGCCGCCGCGTGCGGCCCGGCCTTTCCGGCCACGCTGGAGTGGGGCACCTATCTCGGCGGAAGCGGCGGGGACGGTGCGCAGAGCGTCGCGCTGGACGGCGACGGAAACCTGTATGTCGTGGGGGACACGGCTTCCACCGGCTGGGTGAGCGGCGGCTGGGACGCAACGTTTAACGACGGCGTGACCACGGAAACGGACGCGTTTCTCGTCAAGCTGTCCCCGGCAGGCGCGCATGTGTGGTCCACCTATCTGGGCGGATCGGGGAAGGAGTCCGGTTCCGGAGTCGCGGTGGACGGGAGCGGCAACGTGTACGCCACGGGCGAAACCTATTCCGCAGGCTGGACCAGCGGTGGTTGGGACACCACGATAAATGAAGGCACCGCAGGCCTGAGTGACGGCTATGTGGTGAAACTGACCCCGGCGGGCTCGCATGCCTGGTCCACATACCTGGGCGCCATACATTCTGATTACGGTTACGACATCGCGGTGGACGGAAGCGGCAACGTGTACGCCACGGGCGAAACCTATTCCGCGGGCTGGACCAGCGACGGTTGGGACACCACGATAAACGGAGGCTCCGGAGGCTATCCTGACGGCTATGTGGTGAAACTGACCCCAGCGGGCGCGCACGCCTGGTCCACGTACCTCGGCGGTACGGCGGATGATTCGGGTTACGGCATCGCAGTGGACGGGGACGGCAACGTGTGCGCCACGGGAAAAACCACGTCCTATGTCACGGGCTGGGTCAGCGGCGGCTGGAACACGACCGCTAACGGCACTTCTGACGGATTCGTGGTGAAACTGGCCCCAGCGGGCATGCACGTGTGGTCCACCTATCTGGGCGGCCTGGGTGTTGAATACGGCCGAGACATCGCGGTGGATGGGAGCGGCAATGCATATGTCACGGGCGACACCGACTCTGCGGGGTGGACCAGCGGCGGCTGGGACACGACTTGGAACGGCGATAAAGACGGTTACGTGGTGAAACTGACCCCGGCGGGAGCGCATGCCTGGTCCACCTACCTGGGCGGCACGGCGTATGACTACGGATATGGCATTGCAGTGGACGGGGGCGGCAACGTGTACACCACGGGGTCCACCCGGTCCGCAGGCTGGACCAGCGGCGGTTGGGACACGATCTGGAACGGGACCTATGACGGCTTTGTCGTGAAACTGACCCCGGCGGGAGCGCATGCCTGGTCCACCTACCTGGGCGGCGCGAGTGGTGAATCCGGTCTCGGCATCGCGGTGGATGGGAGCGGCAATGTATATGTCACGGGCCAAACCAACTCTGCGGGGTGGATCAGCGGTGGATGGGACACGACTCATAACGGCAGCTCTGACGCTTATGTGGTGAAGATTGTTGACACGGGGGAAACGGGCAGTCTCCAGATGACGCTGGCCCCCCCCGCCGCAGTGGCGGCGGGGGCGCAATGGCGGCCCACAACCACCACAGCATGGCTAAACAGCGGCGACACGGTGTCCGGGCTTGCGGCGGGCGAATGGAGCGTTGAGTTCAAGGACATTGCGGGATGGACGCCCCCCGGGCCGCGCGCGGTGTCCGTGCCCACAGGCGGCACTGCGGCCGATACGGGCGTCTATACGTCCGTCTCCGTGGACATGGCCTGGTCCACCTACCTGGGCGGCACGGCGTATGACTACGGATATGGCATTGCAGTGGACGGGAGCGGCAACGTGTACGCCACGGGCACCACCAGTTCCACAGGCTGGACCAGCGGCGGCTGGGACGCGACCGACAACGGCACGGATGGCTTCGTGGTGAAACTGACTTCAGGGGGCGCGCACCAGTGGTCCACCTACCTGGGTGGCGCTAATCCTGAAAATGGTTGCGGCATCGCGGTGGACGGGAGCGGCAACGTGTACGCCACGGGCACCACCAGTTCCGCAGGCTGGACCAGCGGCGGTTGGGACACGACCTACAGCGGCACGGATGGCTACGTGGTTAAACTGACCCCGGCGGGCGCCCATGCCTGGTCCACCTACCTGGGCGGCGCGGCGTATGACTACGGATATGGCATTGCAGTGGACGGGAGCGGCAACGTGTACGCCACGGGCACCACCAGTTCCACAGGCTGGACCAGCGGCGGCTGGGACACGACTGGGAGCGGCGGTTATGACGGCTTCGTGGTGAAACTCACCCCAACGGGCGCCCATGCCTGGTCCACCTACCTGGGCGGTCTGTATGATGAATACGGCCAAGGCATTGCGGTGGACGAGGGGGGTGGCAACGTGTACGCCACAGGCAGCACCGGTTCTTCGGGCTGGATCAGCGGTGGTTGGAAGGCGTCCTGGAACGGCGGCACTGACGGCTACGTGGTGAAACTGACCGAGGCGGGTGCGCATGCCTGGTCCACCTACCTCGGCGGTGGGGGCGATGATGAGGGTTACGGCATAGCGGTGGACGGGGGCGGTAACGTGTACGCCGCGGGCGAAACCAAATCTGCGTGGTGGACCAGCGGCGGCTGGGACACCATGATAAACGGAGGCGCCGAGGGCGTGAGTGACGGCTATGTGGTGAAACTGACCCCGGCGGGCGCGCACGCCTGGTCCACCTACTTGGGCGGATTGGATAGTGAATACGTCCGACACATCGCGGTGGATGGGAGCGGCAATGTTTATGCCACGGGTGACACCGACTCTGCGGGCTGGACCAGCGGTGGTTGGGACACGTCCTGGAACGGCGGCACTGACAGCTACGTGGTGAAACTGACCCCGGCGGGCGCGCACATATGGTCCGCCTACCTCGGCGGTGAGGCGGATGATGAGGGTTACGGCATCGCGGTGGACGGGAGCGGCAACGTGTACGCCGCGGGCTCCACCAGTTCTGCTTGGTGGACCAACGGCGGCTGGGATACGACTTATGACGGCTTCTCTGACGCCTATGTGGCGAAAATGGTTGACACGGGGGAAACAGGCAGTCTCCAGATAACGCTGGCACCCCCTGCCGCAGCGGTGGCGGGGGCGCAATGGCGGCCCACAACCACCACAGCATGGCTAAACAGCGGCGACACGGCGTCCGGGCTTGCGGCGGGCGAATGGCGGGTTGAGTTCAAGGATGCTGCGGGATGGGCGCCCCCCGGTTCACACACGGTTATCGTGCCCGCGGAAGGCACTGCGGCCGATACGGGCGTCTATACGTCCGTCGCCGTGGACATGACCTGGTCCACGTACCTGGGCGGCACGGGGGATGACCGCGGCACCGGCATCGCGGTGGACGGGAGCGGCAACGTGTACGCCACGGGCCAAACCCAGTCCGCAGGGTGGACCAGCGGAGGGGGAGACGCAACCCAGAACGGCGGATGGGATGGTTACGTGGTGAAACTGACTTCAGCGGGTGCACACCAGTGGTCCACCTATCTGGGCGGCGCGAGCGCTGAGTACAGTCAGGGCATAGCGGTGGACGGGAGCGGCACTGTATACGTCACGGGCTGCACTTATTCTGCGGGCTGGACCAGCGGGGGGGGAGACACAACCTATAACGGCGGATGGGATGGTTACGTGGTGAAACTCACCCCGGCGGGTGCGCATGCCTGGTCCACCTACCTGGGTGGAACAAACGCGGAATACGGTGAAAGCATCGCGGTGGACGGAGACGGCAGCGCCTACGCTACGGGCTACACCACTTCCGCAGGCTGGACCAGCGGCGGTTGGGACACGACCCAGAGCGGCGGCTGGGACGCGTACGTCGTGAAACTGACCCCGGCGGGTGCGCATGCCTGGTCCACCTATCTGGGCGGCACGGGGGATGAATACGGTTACGGCATCGCGGTGGACGGGAGCGGCAACGTGCACGCCAACGGCCACACCGGTTCACCAGGCTGGACCAGTGGCGGCTGGGATACGACGATAAACGGAGGATATGACGGGTTCGTGGTGAAACTGACCCCTGCGGGCTCGCATGTATGGTCCACCTACCTGGGCGGCGCGAGTTCTGACCAGGGCCGCGGCATCGCGGTGGACGGGAGCGGCAACGTGTACGCCACAGGCCAAACCCAGTCCGCAGGGTGGACCAGCGGCGGGGGGGACATGACCCAGAACGGCGGATGGGATGGTTACGTGGTGACACTGACCCCGGCGGGTGCGCATGCATGGTCCACGTACCTGGGCGGCGCGAAGGATGATTGGGGCTACGGCATTTCGGTGGACGGGATCGGCAACGTGTACGTCACGGGCCAAACCCAGTCCGCAGGGTGGACCAGCGGCGGGGGAGACACGACCCAGAACGGCGGCTATGACGCGTATGTCGTGAAATTCACCCCAACGGGCGCGCATGCCTGGTCCACGTGCCTCGGCGGTGAGGCGGATGACGAGGGTTACGGCATCGCGGTGGATGGGAGCGGCAACGTGTATGCCACGGGGTATACCCAGTCCGCAGACTGGGTGTTTGGTGGCTGGCAGACCGCCTATGGCGGCAATACTGACGCCTTTGTGGTGAAAATCATCGGGTTTGTCGCCCCCGACGCCCCGTCCGACTCGGGCGCGGCGGCGATCGGCCTGGACACGATCACGTGGACGTGGGTGGACAATTCGTCCGATGAGACCGGCTTCAACGTGTGGGCGGACCCGGGCGCGGGCGCGCCGGTGACGCTGCAGGCGACGACGGCGGCGGACGCGACGGCCTGGACGCAGGGCGGCCTTCCCGTGAACTCGCTGCACACCTTCCAGGTGGCGGCGACGAACGCGGACGGGGACAGCGAGAGGACGGCGCCGTTCCCGGCGTGGACGCTGGCGGCGGTTCCCGCCGCGCCTGTGGTGGGCAACCCGACGGGCGCGACGCTGGACCTGTCTGTGGGCGCGGGGGACGGCAACCCGGCGGGCACGGAGTATGCCCTGCGCTGCGTGACGACGGGCCAATGGGTGCAGGCGGACGGCGCGCTGGGCGGGACCGCCATGTGGCAGGCTGCGGCGGTCTGGGGCACTGTGACGGTGTCCGGCCTGGCTGAAGCCACCGAACACACCTTTGAGGCGCTGGCGCGCAATGGCGCAGGCGTGGAGACGGCGGCGGGCCCGGCCGCCTCCGGCGTGACGCTGGAAGCCGTGCCACCGACGGCAATGGTGACGCTGCTGGACCCGACGCCGACGCAGGCAGCGGTGCTGCGGTACGGCGTGGTCTTCAGCGAGCCCGTGGCCCCGACGTTCACAGTGGACGACGTGGCGCTGACGGGCGGGCTGTCGGGGACGGTGGCAGTGGACGGCGCGGACCCGGCGTACACCGTGACCGTGACGCTGACCGGCATGAATCCCGACGGCCTGACGGGCATCGCCATCGGCACGGACGTGCAGGACGGGGCGGGCAACGGCTTCGCCGGGGCGGTGTCGCCGCAGTACGACGTGGTGTGGTGGCCGGGATTCGCCGCGCCGCCCGCCGGGGGCGTGCTGGGCTACACGGGCGACCCGGGGCCGGTGCTGGACGCGTCGGTGGCGGCGGGCGCGCCGCGCGCGGCGGCGTACCAGTGGTGGCGGGATGACGGGACGAAGAGCGTGGTGGCCGGCCCGGCGATGGCGGTGTGGAACCTGGGGACGCTGTCCCCGGCGCTGGACGGCGTGTACTGGTGCTCCGTGGCCTACGGCGGGCTCAGTGTCACCACGGCCCCCGTGGAGGTGCGTGTCCGCAACCGGATCGCGCTGACGGCGCAGCCTGCGGACCAGACCATCGTCCCGGGCGGCACGGCGGTCTTCACGGTGTCCGCGGCGGGCGGGTACACGCCGCTGCACTACCAGTGGCGGCTCAACGGCGCGAACGCGCCGGGCAGCCCGGACGCGGCGGCCTGGACGCTGGAGAACGTGACGGCCGAACAGGCGGGCGCGTACAGCGTCGTGGTGTCCGACAGCCACAGCGACAGCGCGGAGTCCGGCATGGCCGTCCTGAAGGTGGAGTCGAACGTGCCCGCGGCGGGGATGCTGGGTCTGGCGGCGCTGGCCGGAGCGCTGGCCTTGGCCGGGCGGCGAAGGAGGGGTGTCCGCAGATGACGCATAGGGCCGCAGATTCATAGGACGACGTCATTTTCCGACAGCGGGAGATGCGGCGGTTGTCGTGTTCGCGCGGGGCGCGGCAAGCGGTGCCCCCACGGGCCCGTGCCCTGGGCATGCGCGAAGTACCGGGCCACCCTTGCGACGAAGAGGGCGCGGCAAGCAGCACCCTCTTCGCCCGGGGGGTGACGGAGGGGGCGGGTGTCATCCGGGCGGGGGATGGGGCCGTTGCCTTGCCGTGGTTTTGGCGGGTTCGGGCGGGGCGGCGGGGGGGGGGCACGGGGGTTTGGATTCCCCCCCGTTTTCTGGTATAATCGCCAATCCGGCGGGGACCCGTTAAGTCCTTTACTTTCCATGATTTAGATTTGCAAT
>JAKPUV010000933.1 GCA_029554925.1 Candidatus Hydrogenedentota bacterium
GCCGCGACGGCCTCGCAGAAGCGGCGGTGGTCGTCGTTGCACAGCTCGCACCAGTCCACCACGCAGAGAACGTGCCGCTCGCCGCCGTGCTCCAGCACAATCCCCTTGCCCTGAAGCGGCTGCTCGATGGTGTCCAGCCCCTTGTAGCTGGGGTACCACGGTGTGCCCAAGGGTGGCGTCATGTCGCAGGAGAATGTCGCCACGCGCCCGCCCCCCGCGCCGCCAGGTTCGGCGGCCCGGGCACGCCCGTTCAGCACCGCCAACGACCCTGCGGCCGCACCCAGAAACCCCCGCCGCGTCATGCCGTTCTTGCGCATTGTTCTCTTCCCTTACTGGTTGGCCCCGCCGGGGGCGTCTTTCCCTGTCTCGCTCAAACGCACCGCGCCCGCCGGAACTTCCGGCGACGCGACGAAGGGGGCGGTTCCCCCGGGAACCAGATTCCCCGCAAGCAGCACATTCTCCACGCCGCCGCCCGTCACGTTCACGAAAACGGGCGCGCCCGCTTCGGGCGCGCACCCGGACACGAGCGCCGACCGCACGTCATGAAAGCGGACCAACGGCGCCCCCGACGGCGCGGGCCGCGCGTCGAGGCCCGTCAGCCGGAGCCGCGCCGTATCCTCAAACCACGCGGCCGGACCGGGGTCGCCGGGGGCGGCCGGATCGGGCATGCCGTAGTCGGCCGGCCACTTGACCCCGGCGTATTTCCGCGTGACGCCGAGGCGCCAGAAGCCCTCCTCCCAGGAGAGGCGCAGGTTTTCCAGCGCGACGTCCTCGGCATGGCGGCAGTAGAGGCCGTAGGCGGGCAGGGGGCCGAACATGTAGGCGTCGGGGTAGGACGCCTCCTCCTCCGGCACGGCCTCTCCCGGCGCCAGCGCCGGGTCGGCCCCCTTCCAGGAGGCGCGCAGACCGGAGACGGTGACCCCGCGCACGGGGTGTCCGGGAATCCCCGCGATGATGCACGGCAGGGACGCCCCGGTGGCGGCGATGTTGGACACCATCACCCGCTCGATGCTTCCCGGCACGGGTTCCGGCAGGTCGCGGCCCCGGTTGCCGAGGCGCACAAAAAGGGGCGACCGCACATGGTGCATGGTGATGTTGGAGACCGCAATGTCGCGGATGCGGGATCCGTCCACAGACTCGATGGAGACGCCGGAGATGGCGGGGCGGTGGTCGCCGTACCCCGTGACCACGGAGTTGCTGAAGGTGATGCGCCGGAAGTCGCCGCCGGACTCGGTGCCCAGCTTGAAGGCGTTGCAGAGGGTGGACAGGACGCAGTTGGTGACCGTGATGTTCTCGCAGGGACGGCGCTCGCCGAGGGCAAAGCTGGCTTTGGGGACGATGGCGTCGTCAATGGTGGAGATGCGGCAGTTGCTGATGCGGACGTTCCGGCAGGAATCGGGGTCTATGCCGTCGGAGTATCCGTTGAGGATGGTCAGCCCGTCAATGTTCACGTCGTCCGTGCCCAGCAGGCTGACGGCGTAGTTCGGGATGTTCCGGATGGTGACCCCGTGGATTTCCACGAAACGGCACCGCTTGAAGGCCAGCGCCTTGGGTCCGCCGCGCTTCTGAAAATTGGCGTCCATCACGCCGAATCCGGCGACCCCGATCCGCTCCGCGCCCTCCGCGCGGATCAGTGCCAGGTTGAAATAGGTCGTCTCATGGTCGGCGTCGTTCTCGAAATCCAGCTTCTCGTAGTCGTCATAGTCCGCGCGCCGCCGGCTGCCGAGAATCACCGCGCCGTGGTCCAGCCACAGCATCACCCCGCTTTTCAGGCGGACGGTGCCGCAGACGTACACCCCCGCCGGAACGAGCACCGTGCCCCCGCCCGCCGCCGCGCAGGCGTCCACCGCCGCCTGCACCGCCGGACTGTCCAGCGCGACGCCGTCACCCTTGGCACCGTGGTCCCGCACGTTCCACCCCGCGCCCGGGGGCGGGGCGACAGTCGCGGCGTGGGCGCAGGCGAGCAAAAGGAAAACCGTCACCGGCATGAGGGTCCATCCCGTGGTTGGGGGCGTTTTCACCCCCCAACTCTACCCCGAACCCGCCGCGGAAAACCAGCCGGGAAAGAAACGCGCCGGCGTCCCTTTCGGGGCGCCGGCGCGGGGAAATGCCGGTGTTTCGGCCGGGCCTAGTAGACGCCGGGCACGTATCCGTCCTCGGTGCCGTCGCCGACGTAGTAGGCGCCCTCGGGCGCATTGAAGAGCTGGATAGTGCGCAGCAGCTCGGAGATGCCGATGTTGCCGTCGCCGTCCATGTCCGCGCTGTGCAGGAGCGCGCCCAGCGGCCCGCGGCCCGGCGCGAAGCCGTCCTCGGTGCCGTC
>JAKPUV010000940.1 GCA_029554925.1 Candidatus Hydrogenedentota bacterium
AGTTCCCGGTCGTGCTCGTGGAAGCATATCTGCGTGCCGTCGCGCACCTCCGTGTGGATAAGCGCGGCCTCGAAGGCGGGAAACTCCCCGTAGGTCTGCGCGCTGGACGCCCCCACGTTCCGCGCGAAGTCGCGCACCCCCGGCGCGTTGCAGCAGAGGTTGGGGCGGTCGTAGGTTTGCCCCGGCGCCGCAGTCCGCAGGAGGTCGGCCTTCTCCTCCAGCCATGCGCCCGGGCTGACGCTGATCACGATGCCCAGGTCGTTGGCGAGGGCGCGGTCCAGCACCCGGCGGCTCTCGGCCAGGGCGGCCTCGTCCACGGCGGGCGCGGGCGCGCCGGTGTCCCATATCCCGCCAAAGTCGCAGCGCAGGCCGAGACAGTGGGTGAATCCGAGGTCGCGCAGGGTGTCCAAGTTTTCCAGCACCCCCTCCGTGCCCCCGATGCCCCACATGACCACGGGCATGCGCGGCGGCCTGCGGCCCACCAGCTCCACGGGGAAGGTTTCGGTGCCGCCGTGGGTCTGCTCGCCGTCGGCAAACGCGAAACCGACGGACACGGCGTAGGTGTCCGGGCGCAGCCTGGTGTCCAGGGCGCACTCGATGGTGTGGGCGGCCCCCGGCGCGATCTCGGCCACGGGGAAGGTCTGCGCGGGCCCGCCGGGAAAGGTGACCGTCGCCGTCAGGCCCGTGACCGGCGTGCGGCGGTGGTTGGTCAGGCGAAACCGCAGCAGGGGAGAGGGCTCCATCCTGCGGTACACCGTCCGGGTGTGCTCCACCGTCACGGTCACGGGGCGGAACTCGCGCGCCCCTGTGATGATGCGGATTTCGTCCATGCGCCCCGGAAAGCCGTGGTAATAGCTGCCCACCCGGTCGCCCAGGGACAGGTCGTGGGCTCCCGGAAACACGGGCCCCCGCGGCTTGGTCGCACCGCCCAGGGAGCGTCCGTCCTGGAAGAAGGTCACGGTGCCCGCGCCGTCATAGGTCAGGGCGAGGTGCGACCACACGCCCTCCTTGAGGACCGCCGGTTCCGCAGAATACCAGGTCTCCGACGACTCCCCGAACCCCAGCACCGCCCGCACGCGCTGGCCGCCCTGCTTGTCCGGCGCGTCCAGAATCCACTGGTAGTCCGCGTGGGCGACGTATTTCTTGTCCATCAGGAACGACTCCCCGTAGCCCTCGGGGAGTTTGTCCGGACACACCCACATCTCCAGCGTGAACGCCCCCGACGGCGACAGCTCCGGCGCGTCGCGCACGACCACCGCATGGCGCGTGTCGTCCACAGGCCATCCGGGCAGCGATGCCATCCCGCCGCCGAAGCGCCCTTCCGCGTGGCGGGCCGCACCCGCCAGCGTGCCGTCATGCCCCTTTCCGGACGCGTCGGGCACGGTCTCCGCGCCGCCGTCGTCGAAGTTCCACAGGGCGATGATGGGTTTCCCCGTGGCATCGTCGCCGGTGTAGGCCGCCTGCCAGGGCTCGGCGGTCTGGGCGAACAGGGGGGCGCAGCAGGCGAGGACCAGCGCCAGACTGGGGATGAAGGCGGCAATGCGCATGTTCTTCTCCTTCGGGGCGGCGGCTGGCCCCGGGTCAGTTCTCGGGCGTGTCGTCCAGAAACGCGTCGCTCAGGACATAGTCAACCATGGCGTCCAGCAGGCAGGCCGCCTCCGGCGTGTCCGCCAGCAGGTCCACCCCCTGCGAGACCAGCAGGCGCTCCCCGTCCGGCCCCGTCTTCTGGGTGAGGTAGGCGAAGTACTGCGACTGTCCCTCGC
>JAKPUV010000947.1 GCA_029554925.1 Candidatus Hydrogenedentota bacterium
AGAGCTGCGTGCCCGCCTCGGGGAACTGGCTGATGACCAGGCCCGCGGGCACCGTGTCGCTGCACTGCTCCGTCGTTGCGGAGATCACCAGGTCCACCACGTCCAGAAGTCCGAAGGCGGTGTCCTGTGTCTGGCCGGTCAGGTCCGGGACCACCACGAGAACGCGGTCAAGCACGTCCACATCCAGGGTCTTCGTGTCGGAGAGCTGCGGGTCGCCGTCGTCGGCGGCCGAAAGCGTCATGCTGAAATGCTGTCCCGCCGTGCCCGGACCGGGCCGCCAGGCGAGCATGCCGGTGGCGGGGTCCACCTGCGCGCCGGCGGGCAGCCCCGTGCCGGAGAAGACCAGGGGGTCGTCGTTGGGATCAAGCGCTCGGAGGGAAACCTCCAGTCGCTGCCCCTCGCGGACGCTCTGGGGGGGATGGTGTCCAGGCGCGGCCCGTAGTTGGGCTCGTTGTAATGGGAGTTCCAAATGGCCAGCGTCACGGTGCTGTCGGTCTGGCTGACGATGTACACCTTCCACCCGTACTGGCCGGGGCCGCCGGGCGCGTCCTTGGGGTTGCCCGTGCCGCCGTCATAGCCCAGCCCGATCCCGGTCCCGAGATAGTAGCAGGCCAGCCGTCCGGTGTCGGTCCGTTCAGCGGCCCACCGGAATTCCTCGTTGGCGGTGTAGCCCGGAGCGTTGACACCGTAGAATTGCGTGGACGGAAGCACCACGCCGGCGTCCCAGTCTGTCGTGACCCACTTGTAGCTGCCCCCGGCGTAGCCCGGCCCGCGGTTCACATACTCGGAACCGGGATAGAACCCGTACTCGTCGAGGAACATGCTTGCGGCGGGGCGGCCGGGGAAGTCCACGGGATCCGTCCCGTAGACCAGCGGCGGCATCAGGGTGAAGTCAGCGGTGTCGTTCAGGCTGAACGCGGCATCGCGCATCTGGCACTTGCCGGTGAGGTTGGCGCCCTCATTAAGGTACCCGTAGGCCTCCCAATACGGGTCGCGGTAGGGCTCGGGGTGCGCGTCCACCAGCAGCATCCGCCCCTTGGGCCCAAACCCGGGATAATCCAGCAGGTGGTCGTAGAGGTAGTTGTCATCGTAGCAGTTGTTGTTGTACCAGACCAGCAGGCCTGTGTCCGCCGCGCCGTAGGGGCCGTCGGGGTGGCCGAGAACGCTGTCAAACCCGCCGGTCGCGGTGGTGTTCCGCCACTGGAGGTAGTAGTTGTGCGTGAAGGTCTGCGTGCCGTTGGAAAACATCCACGGTTCCGTGTAGGTCCAGCCGCCGCCGCCCGACTCCCCGTCGTCCGAAAACAGGACGGTGGTGTCGGCCTCCACGCGCACGTTGTCGAGATAGACGCCCTCGTACACGGTTCCCCAGTCCGTCATGTACCAGAACCGCACCAGAATGTCCTGCCCGGCGTAGGGGGCAAGGTCGAAGGTCTCGGTGCTGTAGTCGGGGAACGCGCTGGAATAATCCGTAAACCCGCCGATGCCCGCCGCGCACAGGTCGTCGGGAAACCCGTTGAGCGTCCCGATCCAGCCCGGATCGTGCGTGCAGACCGTGTGCGCGTTGGTCAGGGTGTTCCAGGTGGCGCCCGCGTCCGCGGAGACCTGCACCCAGAGGAAGTCCCACTCGGTCTCAATGCCATAGGCCAGGTCCACGCTCAGCGTGGCCGCCGGGGAGGCGGGCAGCGTGATGGGCGCGTTCAGGGTCATCTGCGCGTTGGCGGCGTCCTCCGCGCCGCCCCACCAGCCATACGCCCCCTGCGGAGTGACCGCCAGGGGAAGCGCGCCGTCCTGCAGCGCGATCTTGGCGCATCGGGGATTGGCGGAGGCCGTGCCCGCCTGGTCCAGCGTGACCACGGAAGTCTCCGCGGGGTCGGAAAGCACCGTGGGGTTCAACCAGCCAAACTTGTCGAGGTTCCAGGGGTCCAGCGCGGCGGGCTGAAACCCGGCGGGAAACCCCGTCACCGGATCCGCCATGGGCGTCCAGATGCCGGGGGAGGTCGCCGCCTGCCCCGTGGGATCCGCCAGACTGTCCCCGCCAAGATACCCGGCGAGGTGCCGCGCCACGGCGGACATTCCGGTGTTCTCCGGCAGGATCACATAGGACGCCGCGGAGATGTTGTTGACGTTGTCCACAAGGTACGGCGAGGACAGGCCGCCCGCGCGCGACCACAGCGCCGACTCGCCGTAGGTCGTCCGGTTCAGCAGTTCCGCCGAAGGCTCCTCCTCCCCGTAGCCCGCGTGGATGATGAACAGCCGGTCAATCACGCCGTCGGCGTCCAGGTCGTAGTTGGAGAAACTGAACCCCGGGATGGTGTTCTGTATGGCGACAAGCGCGTCCAGCGCGTCGCGCACAAACGAGGCGGGGCTGCCCGCCCCCGCGATGGGCGATCCGTCCACCGAACCGCCCGACCGGCCGCCGGGGCAGCAGTCCGCCCCGTACCACGCCATGGAGTGCGGAACGGTGAGCCAGCCGATCACGTCGCCGTTGACGGTGTACTGGCTGTTGGACATGTCCAGGAAGTACTGGCGCACCGACTTGCCGGTAAAATCGGCGGACACCGGCGACGAGTCCTGCCGCAGGTAGTTGAACATCACGCCGCTTCCGAACAGCATCTGCTGGTACCAACTCGCCGAGAAGTCCTCCGTCCAGATCATGGTCCCCGACGGGTCCGCCGCCGACAGGGGGCGTGGAATCTGGTTGTGCAGCGGCCCGGAAGGCGTGAACCGCTGGGCCGCCGTCATGATGAGCGAGCAGTCGCAGTACGTGCCGCTGTTTCCGGCCGGGTCGGCCACCCCCAGGGCATCCCACATGGACGAGCTGAGCACGCCCGCCTCCCCCTCGCCCACCGCCCCCTCGGGAATGAAGTCAAAGGTGTCCGTGCCAGCGAACTCCACCAGCAGGACCAGCACCCGTTCGGTGCCCGTGACCGCCTTGTCTCCGCCGCCCTTCCCCCCGGCAGCCTGAGGGTAGACGTTCAACTGCTCGTCGGGCGGCGAGGCCACCGCCATACCCGAGCACACCACCCCGCCCAGCACGAGCAGCGCGGCAAGAAAATGAAAAGACCCCTTGACAGACCCGTTGGCGACCATGATCCCGTTTCCTCCGTTCGACTCCAAGACCGGTTTGCGACGCGACACGTCCTTCAGAATAGCACAACGCCCTGAAAAATAAAGCAACAAAAATGTGATTTTTTCGGAAAACGTGCGCGGCCGATCTCCGTTTAGGCCGCGTGCTGTGGTATCTTACCGGCACCGGTCAAGTCCGGAAAACAGCCCCCAACGGAGGATTTCAGGATGACGAAACCCGTGGTGTTCGCGGTGGCGGCGCACCCCGATGATGTGGAGTTCATGATGGCGGGCACGCTGCTCCGGCTGCGCGACGCTGGGTGCGAGCTGCATGTGATGAATGTGGGCTCGGGCAACTGCGGCAGCCAGACCATGGACGGCCCCACGGCGGCCGCGACGCGCCTGGAGGAGGCCCGCGACGCCGCCCGGGTCCTCGGCGCGACGCTGCACCCGCCCCTCGCCCACGACCTGGAGATCACCTACAGCGTGGACCTTCTGCGGCGGCTCGCCGCCGTCATGCGGGAGGTGAACCCCTCCATCGTCCTCGCGCAGTGCCCCCTGGACTACATGGAGGACCACATGATCACCGCGCGCCTCGCCGTCACGGCGGCCTTCTCGCGCGGCATGCCCAACTTCATTACCGACCCGCCGACGCCCCCCGTGGCCGGGTCCGCCGCCGTCTACCACGCCCTCCCCTACGGCCTCTGCGACGGCCTGCGCAACCGCGTCCGCCCCCACTGCTACGTGGACATCTCGCCGGTCCTCGACCGGAAGCGCACCGCCCTCGCCTGCCACCGCAGCCAGCGCGAATGGCTCGACGCCAGCCAGGGCCTCGACAGCTACGTCACCGCCATGGCGGACATGGCCCGCGAGGTCGGCCAGTGGTCCGGCCGCTTCCAACACGCCGAAGGATGGATCCGCCACTCGCACCTCGGTTTCTGCGGCCCCGAAGACCACCCCCTCCGCGACCTCCTCGGCGATGCGGTAATGGAGGCGGAGGGGTAGATCACCCAACACACCATTCATCCGAGGGGTAAGGAAGACAAGGCAGGCGGGAAGCCGGCGCTACGGAGCGCGCCCTTGACAACCGAACCGCACGAGTTGGTCCCCACCCCTTCCTCTCCCATACTTCCCACGCCCCAGAAAAGCCAAGGGCGGCGCGCCGTCTCCTCGCGGAGGGGCGCGCCGCCCTGATTTTTTGTCTGCTTACTGCGCGGGCGGCGGGGCGGTTTCAGGCGCCGCGGGCGCCGCCTCCGCCGCCGGGGCCGCCACGGGGGCGGCGGGGGGCGTGGGGGGGGCGATCTCGTAGGTGGCGTTGATGCGGCGGATCATCTCAATCATGCCGGCGTGGACGGCGGGGGCGACGTCGGGGCCGCC
>JAKPUV010000950.1 GCA_029554925.1 Candidatus Hydrogenedentota bacterium
GCGGCGCTGCTGGCGGCCGCGGGGGCGCTGCGCGCCCGGACGCGCGGGACGGGCCGCGCCGCCGCCGCCGCGCTGCTGGCAGCGGGGGTGTTCTTCGCGGCGAACGCCCCGGCCGAGGTGGCCGTGGTCTACTCCGCGCGCGCCTCGTCCGGAAGCCTGGGCGACGACGCGCTCAAGGCGCTCGCCCGGGAGCGCGGCTCGGTGGAGCTGTGGGCCCCAAGCCCCGACGGCACCCTCCGGCGGGACATCGTGCGCATGGGCGACCCCGGCGTGGGCAACCCCCTCTTCATGACGCGCCAGTCGGAACAGATGGATCTCTGGGCCTCCAAGGGCGCCAAGACCGACCTGCTCAAGGACGGGTCCTCGCTCGTGACCGTGCCCCTGGAGAAGGGACTCGACATGGTCTACCAGCGCCCCAAGACTCTCGACGGGCCCACCTTCGAGGTGCGCCTGCTGCGAGACGGCGAGGTGGTGCTCACGGAGTCCTGGTGGGAGCAGCTGGTCGGCGAGACCCTGCGCCCCGTCTACATCCGCATAGACGACGGCAGGCGGGTGATGGTGCAGGTCTTCGAGTACACCGACCTGCCCCCGCCCCCGCTGCCCTCCATGAACATCGTCAAGGAGGGTTACGACGCCCTGCCCGAGGGCATGAAACCCGTGGCGCTGCCCGCCGCCCCCGCCGGGGACAAGGCGGAGGACACGCAGAGCCGCGAGGTGCAGTTCATCGTGCCCCAGCAGGGGCTGGACACCCTCGGCTTCGACACCGGCTGGATTCCCAGCGGCGGCATGGGCGACCCGGGCGGCTTCGTCATCCAGCTGCGCGTGCGCGCCGCCGCGGGGTACAACTACGACGCCGCCGTGAACGGCATCGTAAGCCTCACACCGGAGAACCTGCTCGGCGTCGGCGCCGCCCGGGGCACCTGGGGCTTCTACTTCGGCGCCGAGTTCAGCCTCAAGGCCGCCGCCGACCTCTCGTGGATCCCCCTCATCGGCGACTACCTCGACCCCTTCACCATTGACATCCCCTATGTGCCGGATTTCAACCTGGTGGCGTCCGACCGCGACAGCTTCAACAACTGGCTGCTGGACAGCGTGTCGCACGTGCGCGACGACGCGGGCCGCACGAACGTCGTGAAGCTCGACATCATCGCCCTGGCCATCACGCAGGGGGTGCTTCCCGAGCTGCCCAGCTGGCTGCCCGTCAAGCCGACGATCATGGTCGGCCTGGACGTGGCGGCCATCGCCGACGGCACCCTCACCTGCGACAGCATCTCCCTGACCGACGGAAACGCCTTCACGGAGGAGGCGCAGCAGCTTCCGGTGGTTGTTCCGCCGGAGGGCTACTCGGCCGTCGCCTCGTACAACGACACCGCGAGCCTCAACCTGGGGGCCAAGATCTACCCCTACTTCACCGCCAGCATCAAGGTGCTCAGCTGGAGCTGGGGCTACACCTACCCCAGCGACGACGACCCCAACAACTTCCTCAACCAGATCGAGTGGCTGCCCATCAAGCACACCGACTTCCCCTTCAGCGACGCCGAGCTCAACTTCACGGGCCAGCCGCCCGCCGGCAACCCCACGGACTGGTTCACCCAGAAGTTCACCCTGAGCACCAACGACCTCGACTTCAAGCGCGTGCGCTTCACCCCGAACATGAGCAACAACTACTACGTCGCCTGCATGGAGGACCCGGTCGCGGGGTTCCGCACGCCGGTCGCAGGCGCGACCGTCATACCGCTGGGCCGCGACACCTTCGCCCGGGTGGACCTCGAGGGCGGGCGCACCTTCCCGCTCTACGGCAGCCACTACAGCTCCCTGTACATCGGGTCGAACGGCTACATCACCTTCGAGGCGGGCGACGGCACGCGCGACAACACGCTGGAGAACCACTTCAGCCAGCCGCGCATCTCGGGTCATTTCACGGGGCTCAAGCCGGACGAGGGCGGCACGGTGTACTTCCAGCAGCTGCCCAACCGCGCCGTCGTCACCTTTGACAAGGTCGTCATCACCAAGGTGGGCATCGCCCTCACCGTGAGTTTCCAGGTGGAGATGTTCTTTGACGGGCGCATCGTCATCACCTGGCTCGCCGTGGACGACCCCTACGGCCTGGTCGGCCTGTCGCGGGGCGGCGGGGTGCCCGAAGAGTTCGAGAACAGCCGGTTCACAGCCTACGGCGGCTGCCTGTCCGGCATTTCGGACGAGGGCGGCGTGCGGGTCAACTTCCTGCCCCCCGCCGTGCTGCCGCACGAGCCCCGCTGGCGCCTGGACAGCGGGCCCTGGCTCCAGAGCGGCATGA
>JAKPUV010000957.1 GCA_029554925.1 Candidatus Hydrogenedentota bacterium
TCTTCGACGCGGCGGCGCGCGGGGCCGCCACGGGCCTGAACATGGCCCTCAACGTCGGCGCGCTGCTCATCGTGTTCGTCGGCCTGATCTTCCTGCTCGACAAGGGGGCCACCGCCCTGACCGGGGAAAAGCTGACGGTCATTCTCGGGGTGGCGTTCCGGCCTTTCGCGTGGCTCATGGGCGTGCCCGGGCCGGACATCCGCGCGGCCTCTGAACTGCTGGCCACCAAGACCGTGTTCAACGAGTTTCTGGCCTACCAGCAGCTTCAGGGGCTCATTGCGGAAGGTGCGCTGTCCAAGCGCAGCATCGTCATCCTGACCTACGCCCTGTGCGGCTTCGCCAACCTGGGCAGCATGGGAATTCTCATCGGCGGCCTGTCCGCCCTCGCCCCGGAACGCCGCGCCGAGATCGCCCGCCTGAGCCTGTGGGCCGTGGTCTCCGGCACCCTCGCCTCCTTCACCACCGCCTGCATCGCTGGAATGCTCTCGGCGGAGTAGGCCGCGCGGTCGGCGGGGCTGCACCTCAGACGGGGACTTCGATCTGACAGGTTTCCAGCGTCAGCGGGATTCCCTGCTCGGCGCGCACCTCCAGGCATAGGCAAATGGCCTCCTCTATGGCGGAGAGAGCCTCCCCCTCGGTCATGCCCTGGCTGACGCAACCGGGAAGGCCGGGGCACTCAACAACCCACATTCCGTCCTCATCCCTGGAAATTGTCACAAGGAATTTCATTTTGCCTTCTCCATGCACATCCAGACGAATTGCACGGCAAAGGGGCAGATCGGAAGCAATGGTTCGGCCTTTTCCCCTTGGGGCAATCGCATCACAATGTCTCACAGGAAGGGCCGGTGAGCGGAACGATCGCCCCCCGGATTTATGACTTCTGGCCTTTTTTGTCCCAACGGGACATCCGAATATAGCCCAGGCCAGGCCGCCGCCCGAAGGGCCAGGCCTGTCCTGGGTAGGAGGCTCCCTCGAAACATGCCCTGAAGGGGCATCAGAAATTCGCGCGCCTGCCCCGTCTTTGGGCGCTCACCACCATTTCGGCTGCCCCTTCAGGGCATGATGTGTTCTTGCTTGGGCAACCCAGGGCTGGCCTGGCCCTTCGGGCGGCGGCCTGCCCTGGGCTATAGTCGGCAACGCTTTCAGCGTTGAAGAGGTTGTGGAAAGGGCAATGAACGGACGCCTTCCGGAAAAGACTCACGATCTTAGTTCGACTGCCCTGGCGTCCCCCCCCCCTGCCCCAAAACGGGCGGACGACCTGAAATCGGGCGGGTTTCCGGCGGCGCTTGCGAAGCGGTCGGTTTGCCCGAAATCTCCGTAAATCCTTGCGGGACAATGCCTAAAACGCGCATAATGGCCGAATGCCGCGTGCGTGTTGCGTTGGCACGGCCCTTGCCTTTCCCCTGCGGGCCGGTTTGGTGTTTCGCGCCCTGCGCGGCCGGTCCGATCCAACCCCCAAGCGGAAGCGGAGAGAAGAGCATGATCAGAGCAAAGAAGCTGACGATGCATTACGGGCCCGTGGTGGCGCTGGACGATGTGTCGTTCGAGGTGAACCGGGGAGAAATCGTCGGTTTGCTGGGCCCGAACGGCGCGGGGAAGTCCACGTGCATGAAGATCCTGACGACCTACCTGTATCCGAGCCGGGGCACGGCGGAGGTCGGCGGGGTGGACGTGCTGAAGGACCCCCTGAAGGTGCGCAAGCTCATCGGCTACCTGCCGGAGATCCTGCCGCTGTACATGGACATGGAGGTGCGGTCGTACCTCCAGTTCGTGGGGCGGGCGCGGGGCCTTTCGGGCGGCACCCTGAACAGCCGGATCAACGCCGTGGTGGAGACGTGCGGGCTGCGCCCCATGTTCCGCAAGGTGGTCCGGGAGCTGTCCAAGGGCTACAAGCAGCGCACGGCGCTGGCGCAGGCACTGATCCACGACCCCGACGTGATCATCCTGGACGAGCCGACCTCGGGCCTGGACCCGCACCAGATCCTGGAAATCCGCCACCTCATCGAGCGGCTGGCGAAGGAGAAGACGGTGATCCTCTCCACGCACATCCTGCAGGAGGTGGAGACGACGGCGGACCGCATCGTGATCATCAACCGCGGCCGGATCGTCGGCGACGGCACGCTGGCGGAGCTCCGGAGCAAGGCCAAGGACGGCGAGCGGATCCTGGTGGCCGTCGAGGGCGCGAACGACGAGGCAGAGCGCCTGCTGTCGGGCGTCGAGGGTGTCCGCCGGGTCGAGGCGAGCGGCACCGTGGACGGGTGCCCGGCCTTCACTTTGCACACCGCGCCGGGGCGCAACCCGTGGCGCGAGGTGAACGAGCTGGCGCGGGGGCGCAACTGGAGGCTGCGGGAGCTGGGAGACCGGCCCCTGACGCTGGAGGAAACCTTCCTGAGGCTGACCGAACGGGCGACGCAGGGCGCGGCTCGCGACTAGGAGAGAGAACCAATGCGCAACATCATCGCCATACTTCGCAGGGACTTGGGCGCCTACTTCACGTCGCCCATCGGCTACATCTTCATGATGGTGTTCATCACCATCAGCGTGGGGCTGTACATCACCTCCTTCTTCGTGTTCCCCGTGGCCGACATGCGGCCCTACTTCGAGAACCTCCCCCTCCTGCTGTGCGTGTTCATCCCCGCGGTGACCATGCGCATCTGGGCGGAGGAGCGAAAGGAGAACACCTGGGAGATGCTCCTGACCTTCCCCATGCAGGCGTGGGAGCTGGTCATGGGCAAGTTTTTCGCCGCCCTGGTCTTCTACGTCGTCACCCTGGCCGCCACCTTCACCGTGCCGGCCATGCTCTTCTCCCTGGGGACCCCGGACCCCGGCATGATCCTCGGCGGATATCTCGGCACCCTCCTCATGGGCGCCTTCTTCCTGTCCCTGGGCATCCTGTTCTCGGGGTTCTTCAAGGACCAGATCGTCGCCTTTGTGGTGACCCTGCTCACCTGCCTGGGCTTCTTCCTGCTGGGCACCTCGTTCATTTCCGCCTACATTGACGGCCGCGTGGCGGGGCTCGGCTCCCTCCTCTCCGACCTGATGGGCGTGTTCACCCACTACACGCCCTTCGTGCGCGGCGTGGTGGACGTGGCCGACCTGGCCTTCTTCCTCGCCTGGATCGCCATCTTCCTGGCGCTGAACGTGCTCTTCATTGACGGGCGCAACCGGCCGCGGGCGCGGACCATCTTCGCCGTCGCCGCCGTGATGAGCGTCGCCATCGGCCTGCTGTTCAACTACCTGCTGGCGGGCAGCAGCATCGCCCGCGCCGACCTGACGGAGGGCAAGATTTACACGGTGTCCGACGCGACCCGCGACATCCTGTCCAAGCTGGACAGCGAGGTGCAGGTGAAGGTGTACATCACGCCGAAGGACAAGATGCCCACGCAGATGCGCTCGCTGGAGACGGACATCACAGACAAGCTGGACGAGCTGCGCATCGCCGCGGGCGGCAACCTGGCCTACGACGTGGTCTACCTGGAGGCGGCCAACATCCAGTACACCGAACAGGAGCGCAAGGACGAGGACGGGGAAAAGGACGAAAACGAGGCGATCGAGCAGCGCATGCTCGACAAGGGCGTGCAGCCCTTCAGCGTGCAGGCCATCAGCGAGGACGAGATGACCAACAAGCTCGTCTACTCCAGCATCGGCATCGCCTACAAGGACAAGACCGAGGAGATTCTCCCGCAGGTCATCCCCGACGAGATGAACAGCGGCGCCTACGGCACCGTGCTGCTGTCCCAGCTCGAGTACCGGCTCGCCAACACGGTCTACAAGATGAGCCGGGCCAAGGCCCCCGTGGTCGCCCTCGTGGCACCGAAGGAGGCGGTCACCATTGACCCGCAGATCCGGGCCATGATGATGCAGATGGGCCAGCCCGTTCCCGACCAGGAGGACCCCTACGAGGTCCTGCAGGAAGTGCTGGAGATGGAGAAGTACGAGGTGCGGCGCGTGGACCTGACCAAGGACAGCCCGCTGCCGGAGGAGTATGACACCCTGGTGGTCGTGAACCCGCGGAGCCTGAACGAGCGGCAGCTCTGGGAGATCAACCGGGCGCTGCACGGCGGCAAGCCGGTGGTCATGGCGGTGCAGACCTACGAGTGGAACTACCAGGCCACCCGCCAGGGAACCCAGATCCAGCGGCGCGAGGAAAATCCGGGGGTCAACCCGCTGCTGGAGAAGTACGGGCTGGGCGTGAGCAAGGATGTGCTCATGGACACCAGCCACACGACGCTGACGATGCAGGGCGGCCAGGGGCTCCAGGCGCTGGTTGGCCAGCCGTTCAAGCTGCCCACGCACATCGTGGTGGGCAACGACACCATGGACGCCGAGTCCCCGGTCACCAACCGCCTCAGCCAGCTCCTCTACCTCTGGGGCACCGCGCTCGACCTCAAGGAGGACAAGCTCAAGGAATTGAACCTTGAGGCGCGCGTCCTCATGCGCAGCTCCGGCGGCGCGTGGACGGTTCCGGGGGACGCCCAGATGACCGGACAGTCCTTTGAGGCGCCCGCCTCGGGGCAGTCCTACCCGCTCATGGCCGCGGTGACGGGCCAGTTCCCCGACGCCTACGCCGGGACGCCGCGCCCCGCGTGGCCCAAGCCCGAGCAGCAGCCCGGCATGCCCCCCGCGCCGGACGGGCCGGACAACGAGCCCGCCGCGTCGCCCGTGGAGGCAAAGCCCTCGAAACTGGTGCTGCTGGGCTGCTCCGAGCTGTTCCGCAAGAACTTCCTCCAGCGCGCCAACCTGGACCTGTTCCTGAACAGCGTGGACTCGGTGTCGCTGGACGAGAGCCTCATCAAGGTGCGCGGCCGCAAGCCGGTGGACCGGATCATCAGCGAGAAGCTGTCCGACACCACCAAGATGGTCTGGCGCTTCGTGAACTACGGCCTGGCCAATTTGGTCATCGCGGCCGCCGGCCTCGCCGTGTTCACCTACCGCCGGAGCGCGCGCAACGCCTACACGGTCGCGCAGGCGCGGCAGCAGGCCAACTAAGAACCACAAAACAGCGGAGACAAGAAAATGAGCCCGAAAAAACTCATTCCGTTCCTGGTTGTCCTGCTCGTGCTCGCGGGGCTGGTCGTGTGGCGGAAAGCCTCCGAGAAGAGGCCCGGAACCATCGTGGAGCAGGTCAGGCTTGAAACCCTGGCGGACAGCGCCCTGAAGGCCGAGGACATCGCCCGCGTGGAGCTGTACGCCGGGTCCAAGCCCGAGGAGAAGGTCGTGCTCGCCAAGGAGGGGGACGCCTGGAAGATCACCTCCCTGCACAACGCCCCCGCGGACAAGGAAACCGTGGACAAGTTTGTGAAGAGCCTGGTCGGCCTCAAGGGCGAGTTCCGCGCCACCGCCGAGGGCGACGAGAAACTCGCCGGTTTCGAGCTGAAAGACGACCAGGCCTTCCACGCGAAGGGATTCAAGGACGGGTCGGACACGCCCGCCGTGGACGTGCTGGTGGGCAAGACCGCCGACTTCCGGACCGTCTTCATCCGCAAGGCGGGCGATTCGCGCGTCCATGTGGAAAGCACCAATCTCCGGCGCGACGCGGGGGTGACCGACTCGGGCGAGAACGCGGTGCCCAAGGCCACCAAGTGGCTGGAGACCGAGCTGCTCGCCTTGGACAAGACCAAGATCACCCGCGTGGCCCTGACCCTGCCGGACAAGGAGCTGGTCTTCGAGCGGCACGAGAAGCCCGCCGCCGAGGAACCGCCCGCCGAGGCGGAAAAGGCCGAGGGCGACGCGGCCGCTCCGGAGACGCCGAAGGCGCCGGAATACGAATGGAAACTCGCGGCCGGCGGCTTCGACCAGAAGTTCTCCAACGTGGAACTGGAGACCCTTCTGGGCCGCTTCACCAACCTGACGGTCACCGACGTGGCCGACCCCGCCAAGAAGGCGGAGATCGGCTTTGACCCGCCCCAGTACAAGGCGGTCCTTTCCATCGAGGGGCAGGACGACGTGGTGCTGCTGGGCGGCCGGACCGCCCCCGGCCAGAACGCCTATGTACAGGTGGCCGGCGGCGACGCGCTCATCTACGAGATGAACAAGATCAACTTCGAGCAGGTGTTCATCAAGGGCGCGCCCATGTTCACCCTGCCCGCCCTCTCGGTGGCCAAGGACAAGGCCTCCCGCGTGGAGGTGACCCAGCCGGACGGCAAAACCGCCGTGGCGCAGTCCGACGGGAAATGGGCGCTCACCGAGCCGGTCTACGAGCTGGAGAAACAGCAGCTCACAGTGGACAACCTCGTGAACACAGCGGTCGCCCTGAAGGCCGTGGACTACGCGGACGGGGTCCAGGAGGACGCCTCCTTCGACAAGACCGTCCTCATCGAGAGCCCCGACGGCAACCACACCGTCCGCCTGGGCGGGCCGTCCAAGTGCATCGAGGGCGTCTACGCCCGCTTCGACGACAACCCCGCCACGCTGGTCGTGTCCAAGACCGACGCGGCCAAACTCCTCGCGCCCGCCCGCGACTACTACGTCATGGCCGTGCTGGGCGGACGCCTGGACGATGTGAACCGCATCGAGTTCACCGGAGAGGGCGGCCCCTTCGCCGTCGCCAAGGCCGGAGAGACTTGGAGCCTGGAGAAGGGCGGCGCGACCACTCCGGTGCCCAACGACATGGTGGAGGATTTCCTGTCCGCCGCCCGCGCTTTCCAGCTGGCGGGTCCGGTGCCGGGACAGCCGGCCGCCCTGGAGAGCACCGCTTTCGCGCTGGTGTGCCGGAACGCGGACGGCTCGGCGGCGTCGCTGGACTTCGGTCCGGAGGCCGGCGGCCGCCACAACGTGGTGCTGGGCGGCGCGTCCACCCTCTTCCGCGCGGAGGCCCCGGCGGTCGCCCAGCTGCGGGAGGCGCTGAACACGCTGGCGAACCCGCCCGCCCCCGAGCCGGCGCCCGCGCCGGAGACATTGCCGATGCCCGCCGTTGAGGCGCCGGCGGCTCCCGCCCCCGTGCCCGAGATTTCCCACGAGATCGTGGAGTTGCCCGGAGAGGCGGCGCCTGCGGCGGCGGCGGCCCCCGAGGTGGCGGAAGCACCCGCGGCGGCCCCCGAGGCGCCCATCGTGGTGGCGCCGGAGCCCTCCCCGGCGGCGCAGTAAGAGAGAAACCTCTGGAAAATTGGGGCCGTCGGCGGGAGCGCCGGCGGCCCCTTTCCCATTTCGGGGCGGCCAGCCCCCTCAAGGAGACGACCGGATGAAACACGGAAACCGTCTGGCAGTCTGCGCCGCGGCCGTCCTGTGCGCGGGCCTCACCGCCGGGGCGCAGGAGACGCTTGACCTTTCCCGGCGCACCGCCCTTGTCACGGCCATCGAGAAGGCCGGCCCCGCGGTGGTCACCATCAACACGGTGAAGATCCGCCGCGAGCGCTTTTCGGACCCCTTCTACGACCTGTTCCTCTTCGGGCCGGCCCCGGTGCGCGAGGAGGCCGTGGAGGGGATCGGCAGCGGGTTCATCGTGGACGAGAAGGGGCACATCCTCACAAACTACCACGTCCTGCAGGACGCCGACGCCATCTCATCCGTCACGCTGCCCAACGGACGCCGCCTCGATGTGGACCTGGTCGGCGCGGACGAGCGCTCCGATCTGGCGGTGCTGAAAGTGCGGGAGGCCGACGGCCCCCCCCTGCCCTTCGTCCCTTTGGGCGACTCGGAGTCGCTCATGACCGGGGAATGGGTGATCGCCATCGGGAACCCCTTTGGAAACATGATGCGCGACCCGCAGCCGAGCGTGAGCGTGGGCGTGGTCTCCGCCACCCACCGGCGGGTGAGCCGGGAAATCGGGGAAGGTGAGCGGTTCTACCAGGATCTTATCCAGACGGACGCGGCCATCAACCCCGGAAACAGCGGCGGCCCCCTGATCAACGCCCTGGGCGGGGTGGTCGGGGTCAACACCATGATTTTCAGCAACACCGGGGGCTATCAGGGACTGGGCTTCGCCATCCCCGCAAGCCGCGTCCGGCGGATTGTGGACGAGATCCTCACCCATGGACGGCGGCGCAACCCTTGGTTTGGCTTCCACGGCCAGGCACTGGAAGAGGTCAGTCCCCATGTGCTGCGCCGTCTCGGCGTGGCCGGCAAGGAGGGGGTGCTCGTCACCGAGGTCTTCTCCGCATCCGCCGCGGGGGAGGCGGGCCTCCAGCCGGGGGATGTGGTGGTGCGGGTGAACGGCGAGGCCGTGGCGCACCCGACGGATGTGGATTTCGTCAACTGGGGGCTGTTTGTGGGCGACCAGGCAACGCTGGAGGTGAACCGCGCCGGAGCCCTCCTCAAGATGCCCCTGGTGGTCCGGGAATACCGCTAGAACCCCGCCCCCATCCCAGCCCGAAAAATCTAAACAAACGATTGTATTGCGGGGGATAAAATGATATGATGCAAAACGGTTTTGGGATTGGCACGGATACGGAAAGGGGCGTCCTTTCCGTGGTGGGAGTCCCGCGCCGCGGGAATTGCGGCAGCGGCGGAAGGCATGCAGGGAGTGAAGGCGATGGATTTGGCGGGCAAACAGCGGAGAATGACGCGGCAGCGCCGGGTGATCTGGGACGAATTGCGCAAACTTCGCACCCATCCCTCGGCGGAGGAGCTGCACGTGGTTGTCCGCCGAGCGATGCCCGGCATCAGCCTGGGCACCGTCTATCGGAACCTGGTCGTCCTCTGGAAGGACGGTCGGATTCTGCGGCTCGAGGGCCTCGGCGGGCGGGCGCGCTATGACGGGGACATCCGCCCGCATCACCACGCGCTCTGCCTCCGGTGCGGCAGGATCGTGGATCTCATGCCGAGCCAGGTGGCGGGCGTGGGCGATCCGCGCGTTCTTGACGGGGTCTTCAAGGCCACCGGGTGGCGGCTTGACTTTGAGGGGCTCTGTCCGGCGTGCGCCGGGAATGAACCCGAAACCCCCGGGTGTTGACAGAACAGGAGGTGTTCCACATGCTTAAACCGGAAATGCAGAAGGCTTTCAACGACCAGATCAACGAGGAACTGTTTTCCTCCTACCTGTACGCGTCCATGGTGAGCTACTTTGAGCAGCAGAACCTCAAGGGAATGGCCGCCTGGATGCGGGTGCAGGTGCAGGAGGAGCTCCTGCACGCCACCAAGCTCTTCGGGTATGTCCTGGAGCGCGACGGGGCGGTGGAACTCAAGGCCATCGCCGCCCCCACGGCCGCGTGGGACTCCCCCCTGGACGCCTGGAAGGCGGCCTTCGCCCATGAGCAGCACATCACCGCCTGCATCTCGGACCTTCACTCGAAGGCCGTGGAGCTCAAGGACCCCGCCAGCACCATCTTCCTCGAGTGGTTTGTGACAGAGCAGGTGGAGGAGGAGTCCAACGCCCGCGACATCGTCGCGCAGATGGAAATGGTTCAGGGCGCGCCGGGCGGCCTGTTCATGCTCGACCGCGAGCTGGGCAGCCGGCCCGCCCCGGCGGCCGGCGGAAACGCGGCGGCCACCTGACCCTCCCCTTTTCCCTAGACAGACCCCGGCGGAATAACAGCGGTTCCGCCGGGGTTTTTTGATGCAAGTGGGAACGGTTCCTGTCAGTCTCCCAGAGAGCGCCGTCCCGCAAACTGCATCTGTCTGCTGGCAAGAACCACAGCAACCAGGAGGTAAACCCATGAGCGTTCAAGTCACCCAGCCCGCCCCGGATTTCAAGGCCACCGCCGTGATGGCGGACAACACCTTCAACGAGAAGTTCCAGCTTTCCGACTACCGCGGGAAGCATGTGGTGCTCTTCTTTTACCCCCTCGACTTCACCTTCGTGTGCCCCTCGGAGATCATCGCGTTTGACAAGCGCCTCAAGGAGTTCGAGGAGCGCGGGGTGCAGGTCGTCGGCGTTTCGGTGGACTCCCACTTCACCCACTGGGCGTGGAAGAACACCCCGGTGGAGAAGGGCGGCATCGGAAACATCCAGTATCCGCTGGTGTCCGACCTGACCAAGCAGATCGCGCGCGACTACGGCGTGCTGGTGAACGAGGCGGTCGCCCTGCGGGGCCTGTTCCTCATCGACAAGGACGGCGTCGTGCGCCACGCGCTGGTCAACGACCTGCCGCTGGGCCGCAGCGTGGACGAGGCGCTGCGCATCGTGGACGCGCTCCAGTTCCACGAGGAGAACGGCGAGGTCTGCCCGGCCAACTGGCGCAAGGGCGCGGACGGCATGAAGGCCTCCGCCGAGGGCGTGGCCGAGTACCTCTCCAAGAACGCCTGACCGGGGAACCCCTTTTTCGACACGACGGGCCGGACCCGCACACACGCGGTCCGGCCCCCTTTCTTTCCATGCCCCCGCCGCGGTCTGACACCCGGGGAGGGCGTTGCGTTTCGCGCGGCCCCGCCCCCTATAATGCTTGGAACAAGGAGGACTCCGGCATGAAGACGACACGCAGACAATGGCTGGCGGGCGGCGGGGCTTTGGCGTGCGCCCTGGCGGCGAACCCGACACCCGCGCGGGCCGCGGAGGCCTCCGGAAAGCCCCCCCTGCGCCTCAGCCTGGCGGCCTACTCGTTCCGCGACCTGCTGCCGCGCGGGGACAAGAAGGGCGCCATGACCCTGCACGACCTGCTGGACCGGTGTCCGGGGTGGGGGCTGGACGCCTTTGAGCCGACGTCGTACTATTTCAGTTCGGAGGAGCCCGCGTATCTGCACTCGCTCAAGGCCAGAGCCTTCCGGCTGGGGATCGAGATTTCCGGCACCGCCGTGGGCAACAACTTCTGCCTGCCCGAGGGGGACGACCGCGCGCGGGAGATGGCGGACATGAAACGCTGGATCGGCAACGCCGTCGAGATCGGCGCGCCGGTCATCCGCATCTTCGCGGGCCGCGAGGACAAGAAGACGGACCGGGCGGCGGCCTTTGACCGCGCCGTGGCGGGCATGCGGGAGGCCTGCGATTACGCCGGGTCGCGTGGGGTCTTTCTCGCCATCGAGAACCACGGCTATCTCACGGAGACCGCCGACGACGTGCTGCGCATCCTGGACACGGTCAACCACGAATGGCTCGGCGTGAACCTCGACACGGGGAACTTCCACGGCGACCCCTACGCGAACATGGCCCAACTCGCGCCGAAGGCGCTGAACGTGCAGGTGAAGGCGGCCGTGAACGTGGACGGCAAAAAGGGGGAGGCCGACTTCGCCCGCATCGCGGGCATCCTGCGCGACGCGGGCTACCGCGGCTATGTCGCGCTGGAGTACGAGGAGGACGCCGACCCCCTCACAGCCGTGCCGCCGATGCTCGACAAACTGCGGGCCGCGCTCCGGAGCGTGTGATGCCCTGCCCTCGGTCCGCGGAGGGTGAGGGCTATTCTGTTCCGGACCTGTCCTGCTCCGGTTCCTCCCACCTCACGAAGAGGTATAGGACGCTTCTTCCGTCGCCGATGTCGCCCAGACCCGCATAGTGGGAGGTCGTCTGGTAAAACCGTCTGGGGGCATCGCCGTCCCAAAGGCAGTCGTTGTAGCGCTTGACCATGTCCACCTGGCCGAAACGGGACGCCCTTTCAGGTTTCCACCAGGGGCACCTTTCCGAGTAGAAAGAGCGGCTTTTCAGCATCCAGTCTTTTGCGGGACCTGCTTCGAAGAGTTGACGGTTCATCGGAAGCCGGTGTGATCTGTCAAACACCGCCTCCAGGGCCGAGGTCTCCGCCTCCAGGCACCCTAAAAGGACGTCTACCGCGGGACTGGATTCATAGTGGGCGTGGATATTGTCCGCCGATGCGGGAAGTCCGCCCAGGTGGTCCTTTAGGATGCCAAGCGCGAACTCTTCTGAATCCAGGGATGGCCTCCTGTGGGCGGTTGCGCACCCCGACAGAAGCAGGAGGGCAAGGACCGTGCACGAAAGGGTCAAGAGGCCCCGTTTTCCCATCTTCCAAACCCTCCATCGCGGTGCCTGCGAGCCCGCCGCAAATCTGTCCAGAGGACTCCCCGACCGATCAGCCGGTTTCAGAAACCCCCGCCGTATCCGTTTGCGGCGCGCGCTTACAGCCCGCCGCGCCCGTCTACGAAGGCCATCACCTCGTCCCAGGTGGGCATGAAGTTGGCGCAGCCGTGCTTGGTCACGACGATGGCGCCGCAGGCCGCGCCGAGGCGTCCGGACTGCCGCCAGTCCAGCCCGCGGACCCGGCCGCAGAGGAACCCCGCCGCGAAGGCGTCGCCCGCGCCGAGGATGTTGTACACCTCGACGGGATAGCCCGGCGCGTCAATCTGGTCCACGCCGCCGTCCTCCCGCCGCAGGTGGACCCGGGCGCCGTGTATCCCGCGCTTGTGCACCAGCGCCTTCGGCCCGCGCGCCAGCAGCGCGGCGATCCCCGCGTCCACGTCGCCCGCCACCTTGGTGTCCGACACCTGCGAGTGGGTGAGGGTGATCTGCGCGGGGTCCTGGAGCATCGCCGCGTTGATCTCGTCGTCCGTGCCGAGAACGATGTCCACCAGCGGGAGGATGGCCCGCGCCATCACGCCGAAGGCGCGCGGGTCGTGCCACTGGTCGGGGCGGAAGTCAATGTCGAAGACCACCTCGGCCCCCGCCGCCCGCGCCTGCTCGGCGGCGAAGAAGGTCGCGCTGCGGCTGGGCTCCTTCGAGAGGTTCGTGCCCGCGAACTGGAAGAACCTGCACCGCGTCACCGGGGCCGCCAGCACGTCGTCTATCGTCAGCTCGATGTCCGCGCAGTTGTCGCGGTAGTACACCAGCGGAAAGCGGTCGGGCGGCTCGATGCCCAGCACCACCGCGCTGGTCCGGCGCCCCGGCTTGCGGGGGATATAGGTGGTCTCCACCCCCTCCTTCTCCAGGAAGCGGAGGATGAAGTCGCCCACGGGGTCCGCGCCCAGCGCCGTGATCACCGCCGTGTCCATCCCCAGCCGCCGCCCGCCCACACTGATGTTCAGCGGCGACCCGCCGACATAGGCCGCAAACTTCGTGATCTCCGGAAACGGCGCCCCCACGTCGTCGCTGTACAGGTCAATGGACGACCGGCCCATGTGCACGGAGTCAAACACTTTTTCCTGCGTCATCTTCTTCTCCCCCCGGGCGCGCGGCCCGGGTCAGTACAGCGGCAGACGGTCGTCGCCGCCGCGGTAGGTTTCCTTCACCCAGGAATAGCGGGGGTCGTCGCGGGCCATGAGGCTCTGCGCGCTGCCCGCCAGCACGTTCAGGTAGTAGGTCGTGTAGCCCGGCGCGCTCACCACGGGGTGGTAGCCCTCGGGCACCAGCACGGCACAACCGTCCGTCGCCGTCACCACGGCGTCTATGGGGAATCCCGCGCGGTGCAGGGGGCAGGTGGCGTCCGTGTAGACCCTTTGGAACGCGTAGCCCTCCGGCGGGTTGATCCGGTAGTAGTAAACCTCCTCGAGGTCGGCCTCCAGCAGGGCGCCGTCCGCGCCGGCCGCGTGCACGTCGTGCTTGTGCGGGGGGTAGCTGCTCCAGTTGCCCCCCGGTGTGTACACCTCCACCAGCACCAGCCGGTGCACCGGCGATCCCGGCGGCAGGAGGTCGTTGATCTGCCGGGTGACGTTGTCGCCGCCGCGCAGGGACACCCGCACCTCCTCGGGACGGACCAGCCGCGGGGCGTGGTCCTCGTCCGTGGGGCACCAGGTGACCGCGAACTCCCCGGCCTCCTCCGCCGTCACGGTGAACGCCGTGCGCCGGGGCAGGTACAGCGCGTGCGCCGCCCCCTCAAAAGGCGACATCCGCCCGCCGATGCCCGACCAGGTCCCCTTGTCGGAAACCACCGCATACCGCCCGCTCAAATTGACCAGCGCCAGCTCGTTCTCCCCGGTCGCAAAGGACCACGAAGCCCCTGCGGCCAGTTTTCGGACCTGGAAAGAGATGTACTCCCATCCGGCGCTTTCGGGGGTGATGGACAGGACACAGCCTGGGTCATCCGGACAGGGCGACGGGGGGATGAGCAGGTTTTGGGTGGTGTATTGCTTCATGGTGTGGGCTCCAGGGACTAGGGTCTTGGGTTTAGGGTTTAGGAAGGCGGCAAGGATCCTTTCGGCATGCGGCGCAGCGAGGAGATGAGTCCTGTGAGCATTTTGCCCACTTCCTGGGTGGTGTTCCATATTTCCACGGCCTTTTCGCGGGGAACGTATTCGAGGCGGACGGCGAGGGTGATATGCGTTTCCAGTTCAGCCAGCGAGCCGCGCGCCATGCTCAGGTGATGCACATAGTCCCCCCGATGGAGACGCGCATAGCCCTCCGCGATGTTCGCGGGCACGGACACCGCCGCACGTTGCGTCTGGCTCGCCAACCCGTACTTCTCCTGCGCGGGAAACTCGCCGGTCACCCCATACACCGCGACCACCATATCCATCGCCCGCTTCCAAACCTCCAAGTCCCGGTAACTCTTCATGCCCATCTTCCCCATCCCTTCCTTCTCTTCCTGAACCCGAAACCCTAGACCCTAGACCCTAGACCCCATGCTTTTTCCCGAGGACTTAAGCTCCTCGCAGGCCTGGACCACCCGCTCCACCATGCCCGCGCGGCCCTTGTCGAGCCAGGTGCTGGCGAGGTAATCCTGTTTCACGCCGACCTCGCCGTCCACCTTCAGCACCCCGGCGTAGTGCGTGAACATGTGGTCGGCGACGGCGCGGGTCAGGGCGTACTGCGTGTCGGTGTGGACGTTCATCTTAACCACGCCGTAGCCCAGGGTCTCGTGGATTTCCTCCGTGCTGGTGCCGGAGCCGCCGTGGAACACGAGCCACATGCGCGCGGCGTCCCCGTATTTCGCCGCCACGGCGTCCTGCCCCTCTTTCAGAATGCCGGGCATCAGCTTGACATGCCCCGGCTTGTACACGCCGTGGACGTTGCCGAAGGTGGCGGCCAGCAGGCAACGGCCCCCGTCGCGCTCCAGGGTTTCATGCACGAGCAGCATGTCCTCCGGCGTCGTGTAAAGCTTCGCGTTCGGCGCGCCGGAGATGCCGTCCTCCTCGCCGCCGACGACGCCCGCCTCCACCTCCAGGATGATCTCGTTTTCGCGGCACAGCGCCATGAGCTCCGCCGCCACGCGCAGGTTCTCGCGCATGGGCAGGTCGCTGCCGTCGTACATGTGGCTCTGGAAGAGGTTCGGCAGGCCCGCCGCACGCCGCCGTGCCGTCTCGGCGATAAGGGGCTTCAAAAAGGTGTCCACCTTCCCGGTCGGACAGTGGTCGGTGTGCACCGCCACATGGACCCCGGCCCGTTCCGCCACCCGGCGCGTGTGCTCCGCCAGCGTGATCGCCCCCAGCACGGGGTCCTTCGCCGGACCCGACGCATGCATGCCCGCCGCCACGGAGATCTGGACGATCCCGTCGCTGCCCGCCGCCTCGAAGCCCTCAATGGCGGCGTTCAGGCTGGTCAGCTCCAGCACATTGATCGCCGGATACGCGAACCCCCCGGCAAGGGCGCGGTCCAGCATGCGGACATAGGTGGCATGGTCAACGGCGGGCATGGCGGTGTCTCCCTGCGCGCGGTCTGGACCGGAAGCCGGCCTGAAACGCGCCGGAAGGGAGTCTAGCAAAGCCCCCCGGGCAGGTCAACAGCGCCTTCGTGTCAAGCCATTTGCTAATCTTAC
Source organism: Candidatus Hydrogenedentota bacterium (assembly GCA_029554925.1). Taxonomy (GTDB): domain Bacteria; phylum Hydrogenedentota; class Hydrogenedentia; order Hydrogenedentales; family CAITNO01; genus JAAYBR01. Next base: position 15,510 of record JAKPUV010000957.1, read on the forward strand.
CGGGGCGCCTATTATCGCGCCATTTGCTTTCTTACCAAGATTCAGGGATAACGCTTCTGTTGTGCCTGCCTGCCTGCCCCCCCTCGCCCCCCCTTTCCCAGCCCCCCGGGGGGCT
>JAKPUV010000962.1 GCA_029554925.1 Candidatus Hydrogenedentota bacterium
ATGGACGCCTATGTCCGCCACACCTACGCGTGGGCCTTCGACACCTGGAAGGACGCCGTGTGGCAGGAGTTCGACCTGGACGGCCGCCGCGTCGGCGCGCCCGCCTTCATCGTCAACGTCACCCAGTCGCCCAACCACCCCGGCCCCGTGGACATGCGCGAGTTCCTCTCCATCTGGAACCAGGCATGGTTCTCCTCCCTGCGCGGGGCCTCCGGGGTGCTGCGCTTCGCGCGCCGCACGAACGACGGGGCCCTCGCCGAGAAGGCGATGCTCACCAAGGAGCTCGCCCTCGCCGCGCCCATGACCAACGGCCTCTTCCCCGGCGTCTACGGCACGGAGATGGAGAAGGTGGAGGTTGACGGAAAGAAGGTGAACCGGTCGAAGGGCTGGGGGACGGGGCGCTGGATGAACTCCAACCGCGTGCCCTGGGAGCGCGGCGTCACGGACCAGTGGTTCCACGTCCTCGACGCGAGCTGGACCTGCCTGCTCATGCTGCGCTGGCACGGGGAACTGGACCACGACCCCCGGCTGCTGGACTACGCCCGCGCCTACGGCGACCGCCTGCTGACCCTCCAGGATGAAAAGGGGCTTTTCCCCGCATGGCTGCACCCGGAGACGCAGAAGCCCCATGAGATCCTGCGCGACTCGCCGGAGAGCAGCATGAGCGCCACGTTCCTGCTGAAGCTGGCCGACGTGACCGGCAAGGCGAAGTACCGCGCCGCCGCGCTCCGCGCGCTCGACGCCCTCCTCGCCGACGCCGTGCCCCAGGGCCGCTGGGAGGACTTCGAGACCTTCTGGTCCTGCTGCGGCTGGGGGCGCGACGAGTTCGTCGGGAAGAAGATCCCCCGCAACGCCCTGCACAAGCAGTGCAGCTTCTCCATGTTCTGGACCGCCGAGGCCCTGCTCGCCGCCCACCGCGCCACGGGGGACGCGCGCTGGCTGGCGTGGGGCCGGCGCACCCTCGACGAGCTCTCCATGCTCCAGCAGACGTGGCAGCCGCCGTTCATCCACATCCCCGCGCTGGGCGGCTTCGGCGTCATGAACTGCGACGGC